>JBFKGB010000001.1:0-31996 GCA_041633535.1 Euzebya sp.
GGCGCCGCCCGAGGCCAGCACCTGGGCGCCGCCCGAGGCCAGCACCTGGGCGCCCCCCGTCACGGCCGCGCCGGTGCCGCGGACGGCGTCGTTGGCACCGCCAGCCGCGCCCGCACCGCCAGCACCACCCGCGAGCCCCCCACCTCCCACACCGCCACCCCGCCCCCACTCGACGACGGCTGTCACCGATGCGATGGTGCGCCAGGTCCGGCTGGCCGACCCCGCGTCGGACACCCGTGCGGTCGAGCAGGCGCTGCTGGCGACGCTCGCCGACACCGCACCGCTGCCGCCCGTGCGCGTGGCACCGGGCACGCCGTCCCCCACGGAGGATCATCGCTCGCGCCGGGGTCAGGTGGCGGCGGTCATCGCGGCTGTGGTGGCCATGTCGGGCGGTGTGCTGCTGAACGCGGCCATGCCCGCCGAGGACCCGCTGACGGCCACCACGCTGTCCGCGCCCGCGGTGGCCACCCCCGACCCGGCCGCACGGTCGGCCGCGATCGACGACGCCGTCCGTGCAGCGCTGGCCGACACCGACCCCGACCGACAGGTCAGTCTGGGCACCGTGGACCTGGGCGCCCCATCGGCCTCCGTCGGACCGGCGGAGGCGCCGTCCGCGCCGCTGGGTGAGGTCCCTTCGGACCGTGACGTCCTGACGCGCGCCCTGACGGCGATCCTGCGCGACGCCCGGCCACAGCCCGTCGCCCCGGCGGCCCCGGCCCCACCTCCGGCCCCGGTCGCGCAGACCGACGTCACCGACCCAGCCGTGTGGGACCGCCTGGCGATGTGTGAGTCCACCGGCCGCTGGGACGCCGACACCGGCAACGGCTACTTCGGCGGGTTGCAGTTCACGCAGTCCTCCTGGGAGCTGGTGGGTGGCACCGGCCGACCGCACGAGGCCTCCAGGGAGGAGCAGATCAGCAGGGCCCAGCGCCTGTGGGCCATCCAGGGATGGGGTGCGTGGCCCGACTGCTCGACGGCGCTCGGCTACCGCTGAGCCTGCAGCCAGGCCCTGACCGCACGCAGCGCGACCGCTGCACCGTCCTCCTCGACCCCCGGCACCACGTGGTGCGCCCGGTCCTTGACGTCCTGCGGGGCGTCACCCATGGCGATCGCGGTGCCCACCACCGCCAGCATCGGCAGGTCGTTGTGCCCGTCCCCCACCGCGACCACGGCGTCCGCCCCAAGCCCCAGGGACTCGGCCGCCGCGACGACCGCGGTCCCCTTGTCGGCGTCGGGGTTGGTGATGTTGACGTAGGTGAAGTCCGGCGTCACCGGGGACGTCGCCGCACCGGCGTTCATCCCCAGGCGCCGGATCGCAGCGATGACCCGGTCGGTGTCGGCCGGGTCCAGGGTCACGATCGTGGCCTTGATCGTCTGACCGACCAGGTCCGGATGGTCCGCGATCGCCCCGATGGGCTGGCCGATCACCTCGTCCCAGTGCGGTCGGTACCGCTGGTCCATCGCGGTGACCAGGAAGCCATCGTCGGTGTACAGCTCGGCGTAGAAGCCACCCTCGGCACACAGCGCCAGGACGTCCTCGCGCTGCTGGTCCGACAGCGGCCAGGTCCGCACGCTGCGGCCGCCCTGGCGCACCTGTGCACCGTTCAGCACCACGTGCGGTCCGGCGATCTGCAGCTGCTCGAAGGCTCCACGCACCCCGTCGACGTTGCGCCCCGTCGCGAAGCCGACGTGGACGCCGTCCGACACCAGGTCCTGCACCGCGGCCACCACGGCGGGTGACACGACGCCCTCCGGCCCCATCAGCGTCCCGTCGACGTCCAGCAGCACCAGGCCCGGACGACCGGCCGGGGCCCAGGCGTCCCGCTGCCCGCCGGCGGCGAGGTCCATCAGGTCGGCGGTGGCAGCAGGAAGCGTCGAGGAGGGGTCCATGGGGCGCGAATCTAGCTGCTGCGACCGCGCCCCCACGACGTAGGCTGCCAGCATCATGAGCCTCGCTGACCAGATCCCCGCAGACCTCAAGGACGCCATGAAGGCCCGGGACAAGGTGCGCACCGCCACGCTGCGCATGGTGCTGTCCGGGATCAAGAACCTCCGGGCGGAGCCCGGCCACGGCGAGGCCGTGACCGACGAGGAGGTCGTCGAGATCATCACGCGCGAGGCGAAGAAGCGTCGCGAGTCCATCACGACCTACACCGACAACGACCGACCCGAGCTGGCGGCCGCCGAGCAGGCCGAGCTGGACGTGCTGACGACCTACCTGCCCGAGCAGCTGGACGAGGCGGCCATCCGCGAGGTCGTCACCCAGACCGTCGCCGAGGTCGGTGCGACGGGCCCCGGCGACCTGGGCAAGGTCATGGGTGCGCTGATGCCGAAGGTCAAGGGGAAGGCCGACGGTCGCCTGGTCAACACGGTCGTCAAGGACGTCCTCGGCGCCTGACCGGCGTCAGTCGGTGCTGCGACCGCGCAGGTAGCGCTCGAACTCAGCGGCCAGCTCCTCGCCGCTGACGGGCGGCTGCGGCAGCTGGTCGGTGTCCAGCGGGTCGGGCTCGGAGTCCGCGCGCTCCTCCAGCTCGGTCACGTAGTCCGCCAGCTCGCTGTCCTCGGCCACGAGGTCGGCGATGTCGGCCAGCTGGGCCTCGGTCTCCTGCACCAGCGCCCCCAGGTCCAGGTCGGCCTCCAGCAGCCGTGCGGCCCGCTCGGCGATGGCCAGCGACGCCTTGGTGTAGGCGGTCCCGGCCAGGTAGTGGGGCACGCCGACCCACAGCGTGACGGCCTCGAACCCGGCGTCGGCGGCGGCCTGGTGCAGCACGCCGACGATCCCGGTCGGGCCCTCGTAGCTGGAGCGGCGCAGACCGTGTGCGGCGGCGACCTCGACGTCGGTGGAGGAACCGGTCAGCGGCACGGGGCGGGTGTGGGGCACGTCCACCTGCAGCGCGCCCAGGGTCACGATCCGCGTGACGCCCAGGTCGCGCGCCAGCTCGAGGATCGCGTCGGTGAAGGTCCGCCAGCGCATGTTCGGCTCGCGGCCCAGCAGCAGCACCGCGTCCCGGGGGCCGTCCAGGCGGGCCATGCTGAACACGTTCTCGGGCCACTCCATCCGTCGGGTGTCGCCGTCCCAGTGGATGATCGGGCGGTTGACCTGGAAGTCGAAGAAGTCCTCGGGGTCCAGATCGGCGATCTCCTCGGCGCCGATGACCTCGGCCAACGCCTCCAGCGCCCCGGTCGCCGCCTCGCCCGCGTCGTTCCAGCCCTCGAAGGCCGCGAACAGGGTCGGCTGGCGCAGGTCGTCGGGCAGGTCGTGGTGTCGTCGTAGGGCGCTCATGTCCGTCCGCAGTCTCGCACGACTGCTCGGAGGCGTCCGCCCGGCACCCCCGCCGGCCGGTACACCCTCAGCGCGCGGGACGGTTGCGGGCCAGGAAGTCCAGGAGGAGCGGCTGCACCTGCCGGCTGCGCGTCAGCTGCACGTCGTGGCCGCCCGCGGGCACCACCAGCTCGTCGGCGTGCGGCCAGATGGCGCGCAGCTCGGCCACGTGCGCGGGGTCGACGGTCTCGTCGCGGTCGCCGCGCACCAGCAGCGTGGGCACGTCCAGACCGGCCATGGCCTGCAGGTCCACGTCGACCTGCAGACCGCCCGAGTCCCGCCGGCAGACGTCACGCCAGGCGTCGGGACCACCCAACGGTGTGTGCAGCTTCGACAGCTGCTTGGCCCACAGCGGGTAGGCCTCCTCGAGCACCGCCGGGTCGAACTTCTCGCGCCAGCCGTGCAGACCGGCGTGGTCGCGGACGCTGACGCCGATCAGGACCAGCCCACCGAACAGGTCGTGGTCCTGCTCCGCCAGCGCCATGGCGGTGTGCCCGCCCATCGAGAACCCCGCGATCACCGGGGCAGCCGCACCCTCCTCCAGCAGACCGCGGACGTAGCTGCGCACGGCGTCGACGAGGACGTCCCGGCTGTAGGGCCGATCCCCCACCGGCGTCGAGCCGTGGCCGGGCAGGTCGGGCATGTGCAGCCGGTAGCCCGCCTCGACCAGGCCGTTGACCTGCTTGGACCAGTGGTAGCGGCCCGTGCCGATCCCTCCGTGCAGGAGCAGCAGCGGCGGCCCGTCGGCAGGCCCCTCGAGCTCGACGTGCATCCGTGGTGCCGCGCCGTCGGCGGTCTGGTGGTGGTGTGGCATGGCTCCACAGCGTAGGCCGTGGGCTAGCCTTGCGGTCATGAGCGTGCCGGAGTGGCTGCAGACCGCGCGGGACCAGTGGACCAACCGCGGGCAGGCACGGCCGTCGTTCGCCGTCGAGCCCGCCGAGGGTCAGGAGTCGGCGTGGGACTACCCCAGACCCCCGGCGGTGGTGCCCGACCAGCGGACCGTCGAGGTCCACGCCCCTGACGGACGGCTGCTGGCGCGGGCGGCGCACAGCGTCCGGGTCCTCGAGACGTCGCACCCGCCGACGTTCTACCTGCCGCCCGACGCGGTGGTGGAGGGGGCCCTGGTCGTGGTGCCCGGGTCCAGCCACTGCGAGTGGAAGGGACCGGCGCAGTACCTGGCCGTCGCCGGCTCGACGCAGCCGGTGGGCTGGCGCTACCCCTCCCCCTACGAGGAGTTCGCGGCGCACGCCGGATGGGTGTCGTTCTACCCCGACCGGGTCAGGTGCACGGTCGCCGGCGAGGTCGTCCGACCGCAGGCGGGCGGCTTCTACGGTGGCTGGATCACCGACGACGTCGTCGGGCCGTTCAAGGGCGAGCCGGGCACGCAGGGCTGGTAATCGCGTCCGACCGGCCTTGGACAGGCCGGGTCTCCACGGGCACTCTGGCGACCATGGCACTTCAGGTCGGAATCGTCGGGCTGCCCAACGTGGGCAAGTCAACCCTCTTCAACGCCGTCAGCGCTGCGGGCGCCGAGGCGGCGAACTACCCGTTCGCCACCATCGAGCCGAACGTGGGGATGGTCCCCGTCCCCGACGAGCGGCTGGACCGGCTCGAGCAGATGGCCGGGTCGGCCAAGCGCATCCCCACGACCGTGGAGTTCGTCGACATCGCAGGTCTGGTGAAGGGCGCCTCGCAGGGTGAGGGGCTGGGCAACCAGTTCCTGTCCCACATCCAGGCCGTCGACGCCATCCTGCACGTCGTGCGCTGCTTCGAGGACGACGACATCGTCCACGTCGACGGCTCCGTCGATCCGGCCCGCGACATCGACGTGATCTCCACCGAGCTGCTGCTGAAGGACCTCGACGCGATCAGCAAGCGGGCAGAGCGGGCCAGGAAGAACTCCAAGTCCGGTGACAAGGCGAACCTGCGGACCGCCGAGCTGCTGAACCGTCTGCTGGCCCACGTCGAGGCCGGGAACGCGGTCCGGACCTTCGACGTGGCGCCCGAGGACGCCAAGGAGATCGCGGACATGGCGCTGCTGACCGCCAAGCCGTTCCTGTACGCGGCCAACGTCGGCGAGGGCGACCTGCCCGACGGCAACGCCAACGTCGACATCGTCCGCAAGATCGCTGCGGAGGAGGGGTCGCTGGTCGTGGTCATCTCGGCCGAGGCCGAGGCGCAGATCGCCGAGCTGGACGAGGCCGAGCGGATGGAGTTCCTGTCCGACCTCGGTCTGGAGCGCTCCGGTCTGGACCTGCTGATCACGGCCGCCTACGACCTGCTGGGTCTGCTGACCTTCTTCACGGTCGGGCCCAAGGAGGCCCGCGCCTGGACCGTCACCAAGGGATCGACCGCCCCCGTCGCGGCCGGCAAGATCCACTCCGACATCCAGCGCGGCTTCATCCGCGCCAACGTCATCAGCTACGACGACTACGAGGCGCTGGGCAGCGAGGCCAAGGCCCGCGAGGCCGGCAAGCTGCGGCAGGAGGGCAAGGAGTACGTCGTCGCCGACGGCGACGTCATCCATTTCCTTCACAACAGCTGAGCCTGCACAACAGCTGAGCCTGCACGGCAGCTGCAGGGGGTGATGAGCAACATCCACCATGGTGGATGTTGCTCATGGCCGCGAGGTCAGTGCCTGATGCACGGCCGGGAGCGGGCGGCGCTCGATGTGGAGGGGTTCGAGACGCAGGCACGCAGTCCTGCGAGGGGCCGGGAGGGCAGCCCGTAGACTCGCCGCGTGTCGACCTCCCTGTACTACGTCTCGCGCATCGTCAAGCTGCCGGTGCTCGATCCCGAGGACGCCGTCATCGGCCGCGTCGCCGACGTGGTCGTGGGCGCACCCATCGGCCTGCGCCCCCCTCCGGTCGTCGGGCTGGTGGTGACCGTGCCGGGCCGCCGCATCTTCGTCGCCATCACCCGGGTGCGGCGCATCCAGGCCGACGGCGTGCACCTGGCCAGCGGCAGCATCAACCTGCGACCCTTCTCGCCACGGCCGGCCGAGGTCCTCGTCGTCGACGGCCTGCTCGACCGCCGCCTGCAGCCGGGCGCCATGGTCGACGACACCATCGTCGACGCGACGATCAACGACGTGGCCGTCGCCGACAGCGGGCTGCCCGCACGTCCGTGGGAGCTCGCGCAGGTCGACCTGGCGGTCGGGAAGCGGCTGGGCCGTCGCGGGCGACGGCGCACCGAGTCGTGGGAGGTGCTGCGCCCCCTCCTGGCCCAGTCGGGTGACCGATGGTCCCACCTGCGCGACATGCATCCCGTCGAGGTCGCCGACCGTCTGAGCGAGCTGTCCGACACCGAGCGGACCGCCGTCGTCGCGACCCTCGACGACGAGCAGCTCGCGGACCTGATGGAGGAGCTGCCCGAGCGCGAGCAGGCGGACCTGATCGAGGAGATCACGCTGGAGCGGGCCGCGGACATCCTCGAGGAGATGGACGCCGACGACGCCGCGGACCTGCTGGCCGAGCTCAGCGACGCCCGTCGCGAGGAGCTGCTGGCCGCCATGGAGCCCGAGGACGCCGCGCCGGTGCAGCGCCTGCTCGAGCACGACCCCCACACCGCCGGCGGCCTGATGACGCCCGAACCGGTGATCCTGGGGCCCGACGCCACCGTCGCACAGGCCCTCGCGATCGTCCGCGACCGCGAGATCCCCAGCGTCCTCGCCGGCCAGATCTTCGTCGTCGAGCCGCCGCTGGAGACCCCCACCGGCCCGATGCTGGGGATGGTCAGCCTGCAGCACCTCCTGCGCGAGGCCCCCTCCACGCTGCTGGTCGACTGCGTCGACGGCGACTTCCGCATGGTCGGCCCCGACGCCACCGACGAGGCGGTCACCCGGACGCTCGCCGCCTACGACCTGCTGGCCATCCCCGTCTGCGACGAGGTCGGCCGGCTGCTGGGTGCGGTCACGGTCGACGACGCGCTGGACCACGTCCTGCCCGACGGCTGGCGCGACGTCGTGCGTGACGACCGTGGCCCCCGCACCACCCGTCGTGGGGTGCGTCGATGAGCGGCCCGCGCGAGGGCCTGTCGGCGCCCCGCGGCGTCCGTCGTCGTGTCGGGGTCTTCTACGACCAGGACCGCTTCGGACGGTTCAGCGAGGCGATCGCCAACTTCCTGGGCACCGCCACCTACCTGGTGGTGCAGACCGCCATCGTCGCGGTCTGGATCATCATCAACATCACCGCGGTCCGCCTGCGGTGGGACCCCTACCCCTTCATCCTGCTGAACCTCTTCTTCTCGACACAGGCCAGCTACGCCGCACCGCTGATCCTGCTGGCACAGAACCGTCAGGCCGACCGCGACCGCGTCCAGACCGAACGGGACCGGGACGTCAACGCGCGCACGCTCGCCGACACCGAGTACCTGGCACGCGAGATCGCGGCTGTGCGCCTGGCCGTCACCGACCTGACCGAGGACCGCGACCTGGGCCGTGAGCTGCGCGCCCTGACCGAGGCCGTCGAGTCGATGAGCCGTCGTCTGGAGTCCCTCGAGGGCAGCCCCCGGCCGACGGACGGGTGAGCGGTGCGTGACCGCACCGCCTGACGGGTATGTCAGTCCCCGTACGCCGTCGCCCAGCCGTGGAGCCCAGATGCAACTGACCCTGAACATCGAGCTGCCCCGGCAGCGTCGAGCTGTCGCGGTCCTGCGCCATGCGGTCGCGACGTTGTGCAGCGAGGTCGGGGTCGCGCTGGACGACGTCGAGGACCTGACGCTCGCGCTCGCCGAGGCCTGCAACAACGTGGTGTCCCACGCCCACGACGACGACTCCTTCTCGGTCCGCTTCACGCTGTCGGAGATGGTCGCGAAGGTCGAGGTCACCAACGCCATCACGCCGAACACGACCGGCATGCTGGAGCCCGACGAGATCGACCCGCTCTCTGAGTCCGGCCGCGGCCTCATGATCATGCGCCACCTCGTCGACGACGCCCGCTTCTCCCCCTCCCCCGACGGCGGCACCCTGGTCGAGCTGGTACGCGTGGTCAGGCCGCAGCCCGGATCGCTCCTGGACGACGCCGACCTCAGCTCACGGTGAGCACGCCGCTGTCGCGCACCACGTCGACGGCCAGGTGCCGGTAGCCGACGTCGTCGAACAGCACCAGCAGGCGTCGTCCCTCGACCCCCTCCACGGTCCCCCGGCCGAAGGTCTCGTGCTGCACGCCGGTGCCCGGCACGAACGGCCCGACGTCATGGGTCTCCTGCGTCGTACCCGTCGGGGTCCCCGCCGTTCGGCAGTTGTCGCACCGGCCGCACGCCGCGACGTCGGCGTCGCCGAAGTAGGCACCGATCATGCGCCAGCGACACGAGTCGGTGTCCAGGTACTCACGCATCATCTGCACCTGGCTGCGGGCCAGCCGGTCGTCGCGCTGGTGCTCGGTCCAGGCGGCCTCCACCGCCTCCTCCACCGACACGCCGCGGTGCCAGCGGAGGGTGCCGTCGTCCTCGACGTCCACCGCATCAGCGCGTGAGAGGTGCTCGACCACCATCGTCAGCCGTGTGTCGGTGACCGACAGCTCGGCCGCCACGTCCGCAGGGTCGACGGTGGTGTCCAGCGCCGCGAGCCCGTCGGCGACCCTCGTGAGCAGCCCCCGGTCCAACGACGCGGTCCCACCCTCCATGCGGCGACCGCTGGCCTTCTCCAGCGTCCGCACCAGGACGGCCTGCGCCGGCTCGCCGTCACGTCCGGCACGGCCCAGCTCCTGGTAGTAGTCGTCCAGCGAGGCGGGCGACTCCAGGTGGATGACCGAGCGGACGGCAGGTGCGTCGATGCCCATGCCGAAGGCGGTCGTCGCGACCACCAGGACGGGGTCGTCACCGGCGAACCGCGTCTCGATGTCGGTGCGGACCGCGGTCGGGAGCCCGGCGTGGTAGGCCAGCGCCCGGCGATCGGGACGGTCCAGCCGCTCGGCGATGGCCTCGGCGGCCGCGCGGGTCGCCACGTACACCAGGCACGTGCCGCTGACCGCGTCGGCCCGTTCGATGACGGTCTCGGTGGCGACGTCGAGGTCGGACCGGCTGACCACCTCCAGGGCGATCTCGGGCCGCACGATGCCGTCGGTGACGACGACCGGGTCCGACATCTGCAGCTCGGTCAGGATCTCCTGGCGCACCGGTGCTGACGCGGTCGCGGTGAGGGCCAGGACCGGCGGGTCGCCCAGGGCCGCCCGGCTCTCGCCCAGCTGCAGGTAGGCGGGGCGGAAGTCATGGCCCCACGAGGCGATGCAGTGCGCCTCGTCGACCACCAGCAGCGCGATGCCGATCTCGACCAGCCGCGCCCTCGTGTCGTCGTTGCGCAGCTGCTCGGGCGCCAGGAACACGAAGCGGTGGCTGCCGTCGGCGAGCCCGTCCAGCGCCGCGGCGTGGGCGCGGTCGCTGAGGCTGCTGTTCAACGCGACCGCGCCGCCCAGCCGCCCGTCCAGCGCAGCGATCTGGTCACGCTGCAGCGCCAGCAACGGCGAGACGACGACGACCGGACCGCTCGCCAGGGCCCCGGCCAGCTGGTAGATCGCCGACTTCCCCGACCCCGTCGGCATCACGACGAGGACGTCCTCACCCGCCAGCGCGGCCTCGGTGGCCTCCAGCTGGCCGTCCCGCAGCTGCTCGTAGCCCAGGGCCGCCCTGGCGACGGTGCGGATCAGCTCGACGCGTTCACGGGCCAGGACGGCGTCAGGCTGGTCGGCGGTCGCGGGGTCGGTCGTCAATGTCTCCTCCGGCATCCTGTCGTCCTGCCCCGGACGAGCTGACCGGAACCGTGACGGGTCAGCCGCTGACCTTGCGTATCCCGAAGCGCCCCGCGTCGACGCCGCTGCAGCGGTCCTCCACGTAGTCGATGCCGGCCTCGGCCGCGATGGCGGCCGCCTCGGGCGAGGAGATCCCCAGCTGAAGCCAGACGGCCCCGGCGCCGGCCTGCACCGCGGCCCGCGTCACCCCGGGCGCCTCTGCGGACGGCCGGAAGACCACGACCAGGTCGGGGGCCTGCGGCAGCGAGGCCAGGTCCGGGACGCACGGCTGTCCCAGGATCTCGGTCGCCGACGGGTTGACCGGCCACACCTGGAAGCCCAGGTCCTGCAGCAGGGCGGGGATGCGGTGGGCGTCCTTGTAGGGGCTGGTGGAGCACCCGACGACGGCCACCGTCGAGGCCCCGTCGAGGACGGACTGCGGGTCTGCGTGTGCCATGGGGGACAGTCTGCACCGGTCTGCGCGATCTGCCCGGAGCCCTCCGGAACGCCCTCCCACGACCGACTTCTGCGCCAGATTGCCGACGGCGCGGACAGCGGGTACTCTCACCCGCCCCAGGGCGGTTAGCTCAGCTGGGAGAGCGTCTGGTCGACAACCAGGAGGTCACAGGTTCGAGCCCTGTACCGCCCACCACAGGAGGCCCCGGTCGATGACCGGGGCCTCTGTCGTGTCGATGGTGGCGGGACCTCAGCCCGGGTCCTGCAGCGCCTCGCTCATGCGGCGCTTGTCCAGGTACATCCGCGCGTCGGCGACGGGCACGACCTCCGTCAGGGGCCGGCCGGGCGCCTGGACCGCCAGACCGATGGCGGCGCCGACCCCGGCGTCGCGGAACGCGGCGCGCAGCCGGTCCTCGAGCACCTCGGCCTCGTCGGCCCTGCATGGTGTGGCGATGACCGCGAACTCGTCCCCGCCGATGCGGAAGGCCGTGTCGCTGGCGCGCACGGTGCTGCGCAGCACGTCGGAGGCCTGACCGATCAGCGCATCACCCCGGGCATGGCCGTGGGTGTCGTTGACGACCTTCAGGTGGTTCAGGTCGATCACCGCGACCGCGGCGGTGTGCCCGTACCGCCGGGTGCGTGCCTGCTCGACCGTCAGGACCATGTCGAACGCGCGGCGGTTCGCCAGGCCCGTCAACGAGTCCGTCAACGAGGCGAGCTCTGCGAGGTCCAGCCGGCGCTGCAGCCGGTCACGCTCGAGGTCCGCGGTCAGCGCGGCCGTCAGCATCGTCCCGGCGTAGGCGATCAGGGGTTCGACGCTGGCCAGGTCCTGCGCGCCCGGATGGGGGTCGATCCCGCACAGCGTGCCGAACAGGCGCCCCTCGGCCGCGACCGGCCACCCGGAGTACCGCTGGATGCCGAAGGTCCGGATGTCGGGGACGCCGTCGTACACCTCGACGGACCTGATGTCGTTGACGACCCGGGGGGCGTCGCTGGTCACCATCCGGTGGCAGATGCTGGCCGACCAGCCCAGCACGCTGCCGCCGGCGACCGGGAAGGCGTCGCCCACGGCGTCGATGACCACCCGGTGGTCACCGTCGACCCTGGTGAACATCCACAGCCCCATCGGGACCCGGTCGGCGAGGAAGTCGAGGGTCTGACGGACCGTCAGCAGGAACCCGGCACCGTCGGGGGCGTCCTGTGGTGCGGCGGCCACGTCCATCGCTGTCATCCCCCCTCCTCGCATCAGCCCGGGCAGACGTGCTGTCCGGCCCACCACCCAGGGTAAGCGATCCGGTCCGGCCCGCCCGCTGGCACCACAGGTCAGATGGTCTCGCCGAACAGCTCGCAGTCAGGGTTCTCGCAGCGGAAGCCCGCGTCGGGCCCGGGGAGTGGCAACGGCAGCGCGGTGACCCCGCACCCCGGACAGATCGGTGCGCGACGTTCGCTGCGGCTGCGGTCGTGTTCGCTCATGAGGTCTGCATGCCCCGTCGGCGGCGGTGTCACACCGGCCTGCGATGGTGGGAGGGGTGAACGACACCACCAGCGCCGATCCCTCCATCGAGGACCAGGCCAACGCGCTCATCACCGACCTCGCCGGCCCCGACGCCCTGATCCGGCCCGACCAGCTGTCGGCGGTGACGGCCCTGCTCGACGGACGGCGGGTGCTGGTCGTGCAGCGGACCGGCTGGGGGAAGACGGCGGTGTACCTGGTCGCCACGGCCCTCAGCCGCCGCCGGGGCGACGGACCGACGCTGCTGGTCTCGCCGCTGCTGGCCCTGATGCGGGACCAGCTTGCCGCCGCGGACCGGATCGGGGTCCGCGCCGCGACGATCAACTCCAGCAACATCGGACAGTGGGAGGAGGTCGAGGCCGCCGTCGTGCAGGACGAGGTGGACCTGCTGCTGATCTCGCCGGAGCGGCTGAACCATCCCGGGTTCCGCCAGCGGGTGTGGCCCACGATCGCCGACCGCGTCGGGCTGGTCGTGATCGACGAGGCCCACTGCATCTCCGACTGGGGGCACGACTTCAGGCCCGACTACCGCCGGATCAAGGACGTCCTGACGGACCTGACGGGCGACCGGCGCGAGGGGCTGCGGCCGGTCGGGGTCCTGGCGACGACCGCGACCGCCAACGACCGGGTGGTCGGTGACATCGAGGCGCAGCTGGGACGCGATCCGTTGACGCTGCGGGGCGGCCTCGACCGTGCCTCGCTGCACCTGGCGGTCCGCCGGCTGGACCCCAGCGAACGGCTCGCATGGATGGCCGACTGGATCCCGACGACCCAGGGCTCGGGGATCGTGTACTGCCTGACGGTCGCCGACACCGAGCTGGTCGCCGGGTTCCTGACCGAGCAGGGCATCGACGCGCTCGCCTACTCCGGGGCGCTCGAGTCCGAGGACCGCGAGCGGCTCGAGTCGGGCCTGAAGTCCAACGACGTGAAGGTGGTGGTCGCGACGTCGGCGCTGGGGATGGGCTTCGACAAGCCGGACCTGACCTTCGTGATCCACCACGGCCTTCCCTCCTCCCCCGTCGCCTACTACCAGGCGATCGGTCGTGCCGGCCGTGGCGTGGACCGTGCCGACGTCGTCGCCCTGCCCGCCGACACCGACGCCGACATCTGGCGCTACTTCGACTCGGCGTCGATGCCGCGCGAGTCCTTCGTGCAGCGCATCCTCGAGTCGCTGGACGACCGCACCCCCACGTCGGTGCCGGCGCTCGAGGCCGCCGTCAACGCGGGTCGGTCACGGCTGGACGCGACGCTGCGGATCCTCGACGTCGACGAGGCCGTCGAGCGTGTCCAGGGCGGTTGGGTCAGCACGGGACGGGGATGGGCCCCCGACGCCGACCGGTTGGACCGGGTTGCCCAGGCGCGACGGGCCGAGGCCGCCTCGATGGTGCGCTACGCCGAGGCGCAGCGGTGCCTGATGGCCCAGCTGCTGGTGCACCTGGACGACCCCGGGGTCGACGAGGACTGGCGGTGCGGTCGCTGCCAGGTGTGCGAGCCGGACCTGCCGACGGCGACGACCGTCCCGGACCCCACGACCGTCGCAGCGGCCACCGCCTTCCTGCGGTCCCGTGACGTCGTCATCGAGCCCCGCCGGATGTGGCCGCCGGGTCTCACCGGCCGGAAGGGCCGCATCAGCGGCGGTCACCAGGCCGCCGAGGGCCGGGCGTTGGCGCGCGGCAGCGACCCGGGATGGGGCCCCGTCGTGACGACCCTCCTGGCCGACTCGGCGGACCCCACGGACCCGGCGGTCATGCAGGCGCTCGATGAGGCCGTCGCGGGCCTGACCCGAGTGCTCGCCCGCTGGGACTGGCCCCAGCGCCCCACCTGGGTGACGTGGATCCCCTCACGGCGACGACCGTGGCTGGGCAGGGTGCTCGCCGAGCGGATCGGTGCGCTGGGCAGGCTGGACGTCGTCGAGGTGTTCACCGCCTCCTCGGCCAGCCGTCAGCCGCAGTCCGCGATGGGCAACTCGGTCCACGCCGCGGACAACGCCCAGCGCGCCGTGCTGCTGGCAGACGGCGCAGACGTCCCGCAGGGCCCGGTGCTGCTGATCGATGACATCCGCACCTCCGGGTGGACCCTGACGGTCGCCGCCGACGTGCTGGGCGGTGCAGGCGTCCCGCTGGTCCTGCCCCTGGCGCTGCAGCGCGCCTACTGACCCGCCTCGCCCTGCGCCAGGCGCGCGTCGGCGTCGATCCAGGGGCAGTGCCGGCAGCCCAGCTCGCAGCACGTCCCCTTCGCCCAGTGGTAGCCGGCCGTGAAGCAGAACAGGCCAGAGGACGGATCGACGTAGCCGTCCGCCCCGTCCGCCACCGCCTGACGGTGGGCTGGCAGCGCGCGTGCGCACGCAGCAGCGTCGATCCTGTCGGGGTGCGGGTCGACGAGTGCCGCCGGCAGGGGGCTGCCCTGCCGTCTGAGCCGCTCGGCGGCCCGCGCGCCCGATCCGGTCACCTCGTCGTCCACACGCTGCATGGGCCCGATGCTAGGCGGTGTCCGCGAGGGGCAGCACCTGACCGTCCAGGATCTCGCGCACCGGGACCGTGGCGGACCGCCGCAGGGTGTGGTCCCGGACGAGTACCGCGAGCTCCACGTCCAGCACCGTCCACGGTCGTGTGGTGGGCACCGCAACAGGTGTCCACGGCAGGCCCTGACCCTCTGCCGTGGGGGTGTTGCGCTGCCGTCGTGCACCGTCGACCTGCAGCCGCATCCGCAGGCACTCCGAGGCGACCGGATCGTCCTCTACCCCGAGGACGCGTAGCCCCTCGGGCCCCGGTGACATCCCCAGCAACGACCGCCCGCCGCCGCAGAATCCGGGTGGGAGCACCAGACGCGGACCGCACGCGCCGTCCTCGACCAGCTCGGCGAACCCGCGTAGCAGACGGCTGCGCACCGGCACCCGGTCCCACCCCCGGAACGTGCAGATGGCCGCTGACAGGTCGGGGACGGTGCGCAGCACGCCGACGTCCTGTGCTGCCGGGACCGGCCGCGTCGTGAACGTCCGCCCCCACGTGGCGGCCCCGACGTGCAGCCAGTCGCCGTCGGGAAGGCACCACAGCAGCGGGTCCTCGGCCAGCACCGCGTCCAGGACGTCGCGGGTGGGGGCATCGGCCCCCAGGTCGACGGCGACCGGCCACCACAGCCGTGCGGTCGGCCACGTCCCACCGTCGCGCATCACCCGCCGGGCAGCGGTCCGGATGGTCCGGCGGGCCGCGCGCGACAGCCCGTCGATGCGGTGGGGGTGCAGTGGCATCCGACAATGAAACACCGGCGCCCTGGGGGCGCCGGTGAGTTGTCCACAGGTGGTCAGTCCCAGTCGGGGGCGAAGGGCGGGTCGATCACGCGACGGTCCTTGGGGAGGGCGTCCAGCGCGGCGGTGTGGGTGGGATCCAGGGGCGCCAGCGACAGCGCCGCCAGGTTGCTGCGCAGGTGCGCCTCGCCGGTGGCCTTGGGCACCACGACGACGTCGTCCTGGTCCAGCAGCCAGCGCAGCAGGACCTGTGCCGGTTCGATCTCCGCCTCCTCGGCGATGCCGAGCACCACGTCGTTGCGCAGCAGGTCACCGCGGCCCAGCGGGGAGTAGGCGGTCAGGCTGGCGGCGACGTCACGCAGCGCCTCGCGGACGGGCTCCTGGCCCAGCTGCGCGTGGTACTCCACCTGGTTGGTGGTGATCTGGGCCACCTTGGCGGCGCGGCGGACCTGGTCGGCGGTGAAGTTGCTGACGCCGAGGTGGCGGGTGAGCCCACGCTCCTGCAGCTGCGTCATCGCCTCCAGCGTCTCCTCGAGGGTGTCGATCTGGGCAGGCCAGTGGATCAGCAGCAGGTCGACGAACTCGGTCCCCAGCCTGCGCAGCGACTCCTCCGTCGAGGTGATGACCGCCTCGGGTGCGAGGTTGGTGTTCCAGACCTTCGTGGTCAGCCACACGTCGTCACGGTCCACCCCGCTGTCGGCGATGCCCCGACCGACCTCGGCCTCGTTGCCGTACGCCTGTGCGGTGTCGACATGGGTGTAGCCCAGCCCGAGGGCCGTCCGGACGGAGCTGATGGCGTCGCTGCCCTCGAGCTCCCAGGTCCCGAGTCCGAGCGCTGGCATCGTGGTGAGTGTCATGTCCGGACTCTTCCCGGCCACGGAGCGCTCACACATCGTCACTCGTCTGGGACCTCGCCCCGCTGTGAGCTACGTTCATGGTCAGGTCGCCCGTGCCCGACGACCCCTACATGCGAGGAGGAGAGACCGTGGACGTGCTGAAGCGCAACAACGTCAGCGTGACCGGCTCCCCGACCGGCCGACCGCTGGTCTTCGCGCACGGCTTCGGCTGTGACCAGAACATGTGGCGGCACGTGACGCCGGCCTTCCAGGCCGACCACCGGATCGTCCTGCTCGACACCGTCGGCTCGGGCGCCTCGGACCTGAGCGCCTACGACCCGACGCGCTACAGCGACCTGCAGGCCTACGCCGACGACATCATCGAGGTCCTCGAGGCCCTCGAGCTGCGCGACGTCGTGCTGGTCGGGCACTCCGTCAGCGCGATGGTCGCCGTGCTGGCCGCCAACACCAGGCCCGAGCTGTTCGGCGGGATCGTGCTGGTCAGCCCCTCCCCACGGTTCATCGACGACGAGGGCTACACCGGCGGGTTCACCCACGAGGACATCGCCGAGCTGCTGGAGTCCCTGGACAGCAACTACCTGGGATGGTCCAGCGCGATGGCGCCCGTGATCATGGGCAACGACGATCGGCCCGAGCTCGGCGAGGAGCTGACCGCCAGCTTCTGCCGCACCGACCCGGCGATCGCACGACACTTCGCCGAGGTGACCTTCACCAGCGACAACCGTGAGGACCTGCGTGACGTGCAGGTCCCCGCCCTGGTGCTGCAGTGCAGCCACGACGCCCTCGCACCGCAGTCGGTCGGCGAGTACGTGCACGCGACGCTGCCCGACAGCACCTACGTCCTGCTGGACGCCACCGGCCACTGCCCCAACCTGAGCGCTCCGACCCAGACCGCCGACGCCATCCTGGGGTTCCTGCGCCAGCTCGATGGCGTCAGGACCTCGTGAGCCACAAAGGCTCGTCACGTCCGGAGCTACCGGAGGAGCAGCTGCGTGACCTCTACGAGGATGCGCCGTGCGGCTACCTGTCCACGACCGTGGACGGCAGGATCGTCAAGGCGAACCAGACCATCCTGCGGTGGCTGGGTCACACCGCTGAGGACGTCGTCGGCGTCCGCCGGTTCACGGACCTGCTGACGGCCGGCGGCCGGATCTACACCGAGACCCACTACGTGCCCCTGCTGATGCTGCAGGGCCGCGCACGCGAGATCGCATTCGACATGCGACGCGCGGACGGTTCGGTCCTGCCCGTCCTGGTCAACTCCACCGTCGTCAGCGGACCCGACGGCGAGGCCCAGCTGATCCGCACCAGCGTGTTCGACGCGACCGAGCGACGGGAGTACGAGCGCGAGCTGCTGCGCGCCCGTGAGCGCGCCCAGCAATCCGAGGAGCGGGCCCGCGTGCTCGCCCAGACCCTCCAGGCCAGCCTGATCCCCCCGGCCCCGCCCCAGATCCCCGGGCTCGAGGTCGCGGCCGTGTACCGGCCCGCCGGCGAGGGCGACCAGGTCGGCGGGGACTTCTACGACGTCTTCGAGATCGGCGGACGCGAGTGGGTCGTCGTGCTCGGCGACGTCAGCGGCAAGGGTGCCGGCGCCGCCGTCGTGACCGCGCTGGCCCGCTACACGATGCGGGCGGCTGCCATGCGCAGCGGCCGGCCACGTGACGTGCTGGGCGAGCTCAACAGGGCGTTGCTGGGCGAATCCGAGGAGCGGTACTGCACCGTGGTGTGCCTGCACCTGCAGCGTGACACGGGCGGCCATGTCTGGGTCACCGTCGCCAGCGGCGGCCACCCGCTGCCGCTGGCGGTCACGCCGCCCGGTCGGCGTGACGAGGGACCGTCCGTGGTGCCGGTCGGCGACCACGGCACGATGCTCGGTGTGACCCGGCGACCGGTGCTGCGCGAGACGACGATGCGGC
Source organism: Euzebya sp. (assembly GCA_041633535.1). GTDB lineage: Bacteria > Actinomycetota > Nitriliruptoria > Euzebyales > Euzebyaceae > Euzebya. The sequence continues at coordinate 18,034 of JBFKGB010000001.1, forward strand.
TGGAGCCCGGTCAGCGGCTGTTCTGCTACACCGACGGCTTCATCGAGGGGCGGGCCCAGGCAGGCGAGACCGGCCTGCCGGGGGACTTCTACGGCGAGGATCGGCTGCTGGCGTCCCTCCACCGCCACGCGGGGGACCCGGTCGCGACGCTGGTGCAGTCGGTCGCCGACGAGGTCGTGGACTTCCAGGACGGCACGACGAAGGACGACATGGCTGCGGTCGTGGTCGGGCTGCCCGACACCCACGCCGGCTCGCAGCCGCACAAGGAGTGGACATGACGACGTCGACCCGACCGGCACCCTTGGCGCCCGGACCCCGTCCGGGACTGCTGCTGGGCAGCGCACGGCTGGCGATGGTGGAGGACCTGTCCGCCGCCTGGCAGGCACAGCACGACACCTACGGTGACACGTTCGGCATGCGGATGGGACCGCCGCGGCTGGGCTACCGCCTGACGGTCACGCGCGACCCGGAGTCCATCGGCTTCGTCCTGGGCGCGACCTCGCCGTTCGAGAAGAACGGCCATCCCTTCTTCGAGTCGTTCCGTGACGTGCTGGGCCATGGGCTCTTCAGCGCCTACGACGAGGACTGGCGTTGGCAACGGCGGGTCCTGCAGCCGCTCTTCACCGCCAAGCAGTCGGCGGGCTACGCCGACCTGGTCCGACGTCGGGCCGAGGAGGCCACCGACCGCTGGCTGCGGGCGGGCGAACCGCTGTCGCTGCGGTCGGAGATCCTACGGCTGACCCTGGTGATCGTCACCGACCTGCTGTTCGGCGTCGGGCGGGACGACCTGGCCGACACCCTCGAGGAGGGGTTCCCCCTCATCTCCCGCTACGTGATCGACCGCGCGTTCAACCCGTTCATGCCGCCGCGGTCCACGCCCCTGCCCGCCATCAGACGGCGTGAGCGGACGGTCGCCGAGGTCTACCGGATGGTCGACGACGTCCTGGCCTCGGCGACGGTCACCGACGACAGCTTCGTCGGTCGGCTCCGCGAGGCGACCGATCCCGAGACCGGGCGCGGGTTCACCCAGGCGGAGATCCGCGACCAGGTGCTGGTCTTCGTCGCCGCCGGCCACGACACGACCGCCACCGCGCTGACGATGGCCATGCAGCTGCTGGGGCTGCACCCCGATGCGCAGCAGCAGGCAGCCGACGAGGTCGCCCACGTCGGGCCCGTCACGACCGCTGAGGACGCGGGCCGTCTGGCCTTCACCACCGCGGTGCTCGACGAGACGATGCGGCTGTACCCCTCCGCCCCCGGAACGGGTCGCCGTGCGACACAGGACACCGAGGTCGACGGGTTCGCCGTCCCTGCCGCCTCGAACGTCTACACCAACTTCTGGGCGGTCCACCGCCACCCCGACCTGTGGTCCCACCCCGAGGCGTTCGACCCGCAGCGCTTCGTCGACGTGCCGGCCCTGCAGCGCCCGCGGCACACCTACCTGCCGTTCGGGTCGGGACCGCACGCCTGCATCGGCGCCCACACGGCGGTCCTGGAGATGCAGGTCATCCTGGCGACGGTCCTGGAGCGCGCCGAGATCGTCGCCACGACGCGTGAGATGCCGGTGACGACCGCGATCACGCTTGCACCGGCGGTGCCGCTGCCGGCCGTCTTCCGCCCGCGCGGCTGATCGCGGTCAGCTGTCGGAGCGAAGCGCCTGGATCAGCTCGTCCTTGGTCATGTCCGACCGTCCGTCGACGTCGAGCTCCTGCGCCCGCTCGTACAGCTCGTCCTTGGTCCACTCCTCGTAGGGAGGCTGTGAACCGCCCTTGGAGGACGCGTCCTCGGTGTTGGCGATCGCCGCAGCCTTGGACTTCGACATGCCCTGCTTGCGGAGCTCCTCGTACTGCTCGTCGTCCTTGATGCTGGGTCCGTGGTCAGTGGCCATGACCGTCCTCTTCCCGGCCCTCGCTGCCGTGAACCGGGGTGGACCCGGCGTCAGACCGTCGGCGGTCCGCCCGCGATGACGGCCCTCGCCTCGCCCAGCGGACGGGTCTCGGCACGGAAGGACTCGAGCCACCAGTCGACGCCGGCGTCGGCGTGGTCCTGCCAGCGGTCGATGTCGCCGGGCTCGCCGCTGCCCTGGTGGACCATGGTGAAGGGCCCCGCCGACGGGTCGCGGTGCTGGTCGACGAACGCGCGCATGTCGCGGTAGTCCTGTGGCGCGAAGGCCCCGTCAGGGGTCACGGGGAAGGACCCCTGGAAGCGCGCCGCGCGGCGGAAGGGCGCCTGGTTGGGCCAGGTGCCTCCGACCCAGATCGGCACCGCGGGACGCCCGCCGACCCGCTGCAGCGGCACGGGCGTGTGGACGGCGTCGACGGTGTGGGCCGGTCCGTCATGGTGGACCCGCTCGCCGGTCCACAGCGCCGTCAGGACGGCCAGCGACTCGTCCAGGAGGGCCGCTCGACCCTGTGGTGACGGTTCGTCCCCGACCATGGCGAACTCCTCGGGGTGGACGCCCAGCCCTACGCCCAGGACCAGACGGCCGCGGGACAGATGGTCCAGGGCAACCGTCTCGCGGGCGACCTTCCACGGTCGACGCCGTGCCAGCGGGGTGACCATCGGCCCGATGGTGACGCGTCGGGTCCGGGTCGCCATGGCCGCCAGCGCGATCCACGGGTCCGTCATCGGTGGATCACCGGCGCGGGCGACGTGGTCCCAGACGAACACCCCGTCCCAGCCCGCCTGCTCGGCATCGACGGCCAGGTCGGCCAGCAGGCGGGGGTCGGCGTACTCGCCGTGGTTGCACAGGGTCAGTCCGAAGCGCATCGCGCCACGCTACAGGCCTACTGCGCCCCCAGGCCGCGTGCGACCTCCTGCACGGTCACCGGCAGCGCGTCCAGCAACGCCCCGGTGTCGGCGATGTCGGCGTTGACGGTCAGGCTGACCTGGAACCCGTCGGCCACCCACACCACGCGGCTGGCGTCGAAGGAGGTGGAGTCGAACAGCAGCACCTCGTCGTCCGGCAGGCCGTCCGCCGTCGCCTCGTCGACCTCGCTGAACCCCTGGGCGGTCAGGTCCGCGCGGGCGCTCTCGGCGTCGGCGAACGCGGTCGTGGTGGACAGCACCACGGCCCCGGCCGAGGACTCGCCGTACCGGATCGCGCACTGCAGCGTCGGCACGCCCTCGGGGTCCTGCACGACCACGTTCAGCAGCTCCGGCTCGGTGTCGGCGACGCCCAGCGCCTCACCGATCCGGCGCATCGCCTCGGTGTCGACGACCAGGCAGTCGTCGAGGACGCGGCCCAGCGGGTTGGGTGCGACGCCCGCCTCGACCTGGGCGGTCACCGCTGCGTCGACGGCGGCCGTGTAGCTGGCCGCCAGGGCCGCCCCGTCGACGCCGGACCCGTCGGCCCCAGCACCGTCGGTGGGGACGTCCTCTGCCGCACCGTCACCGCCGCTGCAGGCGGCGAGGACGAGGGCGAGGGTCAGGAGGAGGACGGTGAGGGGGCTGGTCCGCATGTGCGTGACAGTACCGTCCGCCCCTGCGGTGTGGGACGACCTCAGCGGTACCGGTCGGCCAAGGCCAGGACGTTGGCGGCGTACCGTCGCCCGCCTGCCGAGGGCCCGTTCTCCTGCACGCGACGCGGCCCCTCGTAGTAGGCGGCGAGGGTCCGCTCGATGTCGCGGTCGAAACGCGTGTAGAGGTAGTCCAGGTAGGCCATCCCTGCCGCGACGTTGTCGGCAGGGTCACCCAGGTCCAGGGACCGCTTCAGCAGGTAGCGCCCGACCCACTCCCCCGTCGTCGGCATGACCTGCATGATCCCGCGCGCCCCGGCGCTGGAGACGACGCTGTTGTTCCAGCCCGACTCCTGCATGGCCAGCCCCAGCGGGATGGCCGGGCGCCAGCCGTGGCGCCGGGCCGCGGCCGAGATCAGCGACTGCACCGAGGACCCGGAGGTCGACGAGCTGCTCGAGGACGAGCTGCCCGAGGAGGTCGCGCCCGACGAGGAGCCCCCCGCGCCGACCGCCAGACGGCTCCCGCTGCGGATGCGGTCGGGATCGGTGATCCCGTTGGCCTGGGCCAGCGCCGTCGTGCTGACCCCGTAGCGGGCGGCGATCGAGCTGAGGGTCTCACCCGGCTGCACCACGTGGCTGACCGACGTCGTCCCGCCCGACGCGGTCGGGATGACGAGCGTCGCGCCCTGCACGATGTGGTCGGGATCGTCGATGCCGTTGGCGTCCATCAACGCACGCGTCGAGACCCGGTGCCTGGCTGCGATGCCGGACAGGGTGTCGCCGGAGCTGATCACGTAGGCGGAGGCCGCAGGGGCACCGCTGATGGCCATGGCGCCGACGAGCACGCCCACGATGCCGGCGCGCCGACAGGTTGTCTTCCGCATCTTGTCAAGCCTCCATGTTGCTGGTGTGGCTTGAGTTAAGATAAGTGAAGTACTGAGGTTGCGCTAGCCCCGTCTTGCCGCCTGCTCGATCGCGGCCGTCCCCCACCGTGCGAACCGCCGCCAGAAGCCGCGCTGGACCGTGTCGGAGACCCGGCCGAGCCCACGCCGGACCTGGGCGTCCACGGTGATCCGCACGTCCGTCCTGTCGCCGTGGTCGGTCAGGTGGAACTGCAGCCGGACCGGACGGCAGATCCGCGGGCTCAGCAGGTACGCGCCGTAGACGTAGGCCAGGTCGCGGTACTCCGGCTCCCGCACCTCACCGATCACCCCGGCGAAGGACATGCCGGGCCCGTGGTGGTTGGTCAGGACACCTGGGGTGAACCCCGCCTGGGTGCCCGTCGCCGGATCGATGAACTCCACCCGCCACGGCCAGACCTGGCCGTCGACGAAGGTCGCCGGGTCACACAGCCACCGCCACACGTCGGCGCGGGGATGCGGGATGGTCACCGCTGTCCGGACGTGGCGGTGCCGCAGGGGCGGCGGGCAGGCGGTCAGCGGCAGGTCGTGGCTCGTCGTGTGTGCCATGGGGTCGATCCTGCCCGTGGACGCCGACCGTCATCCCTGCATGGTCAGCCGGTGGGGAACACGCCGAGGGAGCGCTGGGCGCCGACGGCCGCTGCCAGGCGGGCGCAGAACGCCGGTGTCAGACCGTCCTCGGCGTGACCGAACCCGGCAGGTTCGCGCCACAGCGCCACGGGGCCGGCCGCCGCGTCGTGCAGGGCAAGCGCGTGGTCCATCCCGAAGTAGGCGTCGTCCTCGCCGTGCACCACCAGCAGCGGGGTGTCGATGCCGGCCAGCAGGTCGCTGGGGTCCGGGTAGGGCGGGATCGTCGCGGGGTCGTGCATGCGGAACCCCGCGACGCCCTGCCACAGCCGCCGCTTGACCGGGGACCGCCACAGTGCCTCCAACGCCTGCATCCCGGGCAGGGCGAGGTCCCAGTGCCGCGCGCTGCCCGAGATGAGGACCGCTCCCTCGACCTCCAGGCCGCGGGCCAGCGCATGACAGGTGCTGGTCGCACCCAGGGAGAGCCCGACGACGACCACGTGCCGTTGCCCCCGGGCGCGCAGCGCGGCGACGGCCGCCGCGACGTCCCGCCACTCCTCGGCCCCCAGCGTGCTACGTCCCGCCGACCCCCCGTGCCCGCGCAGGTCCAGCGCCAGGACGTTGGCGGTGCCGGCCAGGTGATCGGCCAGGAAGGCGTAGGCGGGCTTGCGCCGGCTGGCCGCGAAGCCGTGCACCAGCACCACCGCAGGCCCGTCGGCGTCGGGTCCCGGCAGCCATGTCGCGGCCAGGTCAACCCCGTCGTCGGTGGTCAGGCCGACCGTCCGGTGCGGTGCCCGGTGTCCCCCGACCCAGGCCCGAGTCTCGAGCAGCCGACGCCAGGTGGTCCGCTGCTCGCGCAGCTTCGCCGCGAGGACGAGCTGACGGTCGACGTCCGTGCGGTGCGGTCCTGACAGGCTCATGTCGCAAGGCTACGGGCGTGGCGTCCCCGGCGACCGTTGCGGCGGCCCGACGTCCGGGAACAGTGCGAGCATGCCCACCATCGCCCCCAGCCCGACACCGATCCAGGACCGCGACCCCCGCTGGCAGGACATCCGCGAGACGCGCCTGTCCACCGAGGCGGGTGACCTGCGGACGTTCGTGCACGACGGCCCCGCAGACGGCACGCCGCACCTCCTCGTCCACGGCCTTGGCGTGTCGGCGGCGACCTGGCTGGACGTGATGCCCGAGCTCGCCCGCAGCGGGCGGGTCGTGGCGATCGACCTGCCGGGCTTCGGCGGCTCACCCCTGGCCCAGGACGCCGACGCCGACATCAGCACGCTCACGGCTGCGATCGAGGCGGCGCGGGACGCCCTGGGCATGGACCGGGTGGTGCTGCACGGCAACTCCCTGGGTGGCCAGCTGGCCCTGCGCCACGCCGCGTCCCACCCCGACACCGTCGAGCAGCTCGTCCTGGTGGCACCTGCACTGCCGACGGGTCCGCGCCACCTGCTGTCGATCACGCCGGCCACCGTCGTCGGGATCGCGCCGCTGGCGCTGCCGGTGCTGGGCGAGGCGGCCATGTGGGCTGCGGCACGCAGCGGGGGTCCGTTCCCCGGTGCCGAGATGGTCGCCGGCGCGGTGTTCGCCGACCCCGGGTCGCTGCGGTCCAGCGTTCAGGAGCTGTTCGCCGAGGAGTCCGCCGGGGTCGCCACCGACGCATGGCGACGACGGGCAATGCTGCAGGCCACCCGTGCCACGGTGCCGACCGTGGCGGCATGGTGGCGGGTCGAACGGCTCGTCCGCGACCTCGACGTGCCGACCAGCGTCGTCTGGGGCCAGGCGGACCGGCTGCTGTCGCGCCGCATCCTGGACCGGCTGCGCGACCTCAGGCCGGACTGGCGGTACACGGTGCTGGAGGACGCCGGGCACAGCCCGATGATGGAGCGACCCGACGCCTACGCCGAGGCGGTCCTGGGCTGAGGTCAGCCGGGGAGGGTGTCGACCAGGTGCGGGGGCAACGGCTGGTAGCGGTCGTGGCGGGCGGTGAACCGCGCCCTGCCGTGCGTGAAGGACCGCAGGTCGACGGCGTACTGCTGGATCTCGGCCGTCGGCACCGAGGCCGTCACGACCACCTCGTCGGGCGTCTCACCCGGCATGGTCGTCTCGATCTGCCCGCGGCGCTGCTGCAGGTCACCCATGACCTCGCCCTGCAGCTCGACCGGCACCGACACCTCGACGTGGCTCAGCGGCTCGAGCACGACGACGCCGGCGTCCGGCAGGGCGGCGCGCAGGGCCAGCGACCCGGCGGTGCGGAAGCTGACCTCGTCGGAGTCGACGGCATGGTGCCGGCCGTCCAGGACCGTGGCGCGGAGCCCGACCAGCGGGAAGCCGTGCAGGCCGCCGCGGGCCATCGCCTCCTCGATCCCCACACCGACGGCCCCGACCAGCCCGCGGGGGATCGCACCGCCGACCACCTCGCTGGTGAACTCCAGGCCCTCGTCCTGCCCAGGCTCGAAGCGGACCGTGGCGACGGCGAACTGGCCCCGACCGCCGGACTGCTTCTTGTGGCGTCCCTCCGCCGTCACCGGTCGCGTGATGGTCTCGCGGTAGGCGATGCGGACCGGCTCGGTGTCCACGACGATCCCGTGGCGCCGGGCGATCCGCTCCAGCACGACCTGCAGCTGCAGGTCGCCGGCACCTGACAGCACGGTCTGGTGGGTCTCGTCGTCACGGGTCACCCGCAACGAACGGTCCTCGGCCAGGACCCTGGCGAGGGCGACGACGAGCTTGTCGTCCTCGCCCGGTGTCCGGACGCTGATCGCGATGCCGTGGACGGGTTCCGCCGGCGGTGGCACCACGACCTGCCAGCCACGGTCGCCCTCGCTGAGGGTGTCCCCGGTGCGGACGTCACCCAGCTTCGTCACCGCCGCGATGTCCCCGGCGACCACCGTGGCGACGCGGTGGTGCGCCGTGCCGTGCAGCCGCATCAGCCCGTGCAGCCGTTCCTTGCGTCCCGTCCGCGTCGTGATCAGCACGTCGTCGCCGTGCAACGTCCCGCTGACGACCTTGAACTGTGTGATCTGCCCCATGTAGTCGTCGGCGCGCGTGGCGATGACCTGCAGCAGCAGCGGGCCGTCGGCGTCGCAGGGTGCGACGTGGACCTGCCCGTCGATGCTGACCGGCGTCCCCGGCAGGTCGGCCGGTGACGGCCCGATGCGGCAGACGAGGTCCAGCAGTCGGTCCACGCCGATCGGACCGGTCGCGGTGCCGCACAGCACCGGGAACACCCTGCCGGCGTCCACCCCGTCGTGGATCGCGGTCCACAGCTGGTCGACGGTCGGCTCCTCCCCCTCCAGGTAGCGCTCGAGCAGGGCGTCGTCCCACTCGACGACGTCCTCGACCAGGTGCTCGTGTGCGTCGTGCTCGGCGGCCGCGAGCTCGGCAGGGACCTGGTCGCCCTCCACCCCCGTGCCGGAGCCGTACAGGAACACGTGCTCGGTGACCAGGTCGGCGACGCCACGGAAGCCGGCCCGCTGCCCCAGCGGCAGCTCGACCAGCTCGATCCCCTCACCCAGCTGCGCACGGGCCTGACCGACGGCCATCTCGAAGGAGGCCTGGGGGCGGTCCATCTTGTTGATGAAGACCATGCGGGGCAGCCCCATGGCCGCTGCCGTGCGCCACAGCTGCGCATCACCCGCCTGCAGACCCGACCCGGCGTCCACGACCAGGACCATCAGGTCCCCGGCGGTCATGCCCATCAGGACGTCATCCCGCAGGTCGGCGTGTCCAGGCGTGTCCAGGACGTTGACCCGGTGCCCCTGGTGCAGGAACGAGGCGACGGCGAGCCGCAGCGACTGCCCCCGGGCCTTCTCCTCGGGCTCGTCGTCGGTGACGGTGGTGCCGTCCTCGACCCGCCCCAGCCGGGTGGTCACGCCGGCGCGCAGCAGCATCGCCTCGACCAGGGAGGTCTTGCCCGTGCCGGTGTGCCCGACCAGCACGACGTTGCGTATGGCCGCTGTGTCCAGCACAGGCTCCGACGTCGTCATCAGCTCGTCCTCCACCACGGTGAACTGCGGTCAGTCCACGGTCACCATAGCAACATCACGGTGCGCCATGTCAGGGTGAACCGTTGACCAGCTCCGGTCACTGGGTGAGACTCGACCCCTCCCGACGGTGCGACGAGAGGGGTCCCCCGTGAAGGCCAGCGATCTGTTCCTGCGGTGTCTCGAGGCCGAGGGGGTCCGCTACATCTTCGGCGTCCCCGGCGAGGAGAACGCCGACGTCATGATCTCGTTGCTGGACTCCGACATCGAGTTCATCATCTGCCGGCACGAGCAGGGGGCCGCCTTCATGGCGGACCTGTACGGGCGGATGACCGGCGAACCCGGGGTCTGTCTGGGCACGCTGGGCCCGGGTGCCACCAACCTGATCACCGGCGTGGCGAACGCCGACATGGACAACTCCCCCGTGGTGGTCATCACCGGGCAGGGTGCGACGACGCGGCTGCACAAGGACTCCCACCAGGCGATGGACGTCACCGCCATGTTCGAGCCCGTCACCAAGTGGGGCCAGACCATCTGGGACGCGCGCAGCCTGACCGAGGTGACCCGCAAGGCCTTCAAGATCGCCCGCGCCGAGCACCCGGGCGCGACGCACATCGAGCTGCCCGAGGACGTCGCCAAGGTCGACGTCGACGACCAGCCGATCGTGCCGGGCATGAAGGTCCGGCGACCGGCCGCGGACGAGAAGGCGGTCGCCCGTGCCCTGGAGCTGCTCGCCGGTGCACAGCGGCCGCTGGTGCTCGCGGGCCACGGGTGCGTCCGCACCCGGGTCAGCAGGCAGCTGAACGCCCTGATCGACGCCACCGGCATGTACGCCACGACCACGTTCATGGCCAAGGGCGCCGTCAGCGACCGGCACAAGCAGTCGCTGTTCGCGGCGGGCCTGGGCGCCCGGGACCACGTCATCAGCGCCTTCGAGGAGGCCGACTGCGTCCTGGCGATCGGCTACGACTTCACCGAGTGGCACCCCGACCGGTGGAACGTCGGGGCGACCTGCGACGTGATCCACCTGGACTTCGAGCCCGCCGAGGTCGACAGCGCCTATCGACCCTCCGTCGAGGTCGTCGGTGACCTGGCCAACGCGCTGTGGCAGATGAACGAGGGGCTGACGGAGGCCCACACGGACAAGGGTTGGGACCAGCTCGCGCAGATGCGCCGGACGCTCGAGTTCGAGATCCTCGAGGAGCATGCGCTCGACGACGGCTTCCCCGTCAAGCCGCAGCGTGCGCTGCACGACATCCGCGCCGAGCTCGCGGACGACGACATCCTCATCAGCGACGTCGGGGCCCACAAGATGTGGACCGCCAGGCACTACCCGACCTACGAGCCGAACACCTGCATCATCTCCAACGGCTTCTGCTCGATGGGCATCGCGCTGCCGGGTGCGATCGGGGCGAAGCTGGTCCACCCCGACAAGCGCGTCGTCGGCCTGATGGGCGACGGCGGCTTCATGATGAACATCCAGGAGCTCGACACCGCCTTCCAGTACGAGATCGCCCCGACCTACGTGGTGTGGGACGACAGCGCCTACGGCCTGATCGCATGGAAGCAGGAGGCGCAGTTCGGACGCACCAGCAACATCACGATGCGCCACAACGATCTGGTGGCGGTGGCACAGGGGTTCGGGGCCCACGCCGTGCGCATCGAGTCCGCCGACGCCCTGCGGCCTGCGCTGAAGGAGTCCTTCACCATCACCGACCGCCCGTCGGTCATCGTCGTGCCCATCGACTACAGCGAGAACATGCGGCTCACCAAGCGGCTGGGGAGCCTGACGGCGCACTAGGAGGGGAGACGCGATGGATGAGGTGCCGCTGAGGACCGGGTCCACCGGGACGTACCGCGAGGTCCGGTCCCCCTGGTCCGGCGCGGTCGTCGCCACGGTCGAGCAGGCCGATGCGACGGTCGTCGCGGACGTCCTGGCACGGCAGACGGCGCTGTTCGCCGACCGGTCCCGCCACCTGCCCCATCACGAGCGCGCCGCGATCCTGCGTCGTGCCGCGGCGCTGGCGGCCGACCGGGCCGAGGAGCTGGCCCTGCAGGTGGCGCAGGAGGGCGGCAAGCCGCTGACCGACGCCAGGGTCGAGATCGCTCGAGGGATCAACGGTCTGGAGCTCGCGGCCGAGGAGGGTGTGCGGCTCGCGGGCCATGAGGTGCCGATGCGGGCCACGGCCGCGGCCACGGGACGCCTGGCCTTCACCACGCGCGAGCCGATCGGCCTGGTCGCGGCCGTCAGCGCCTTCAACCACCCCTTCAACCTGATCGTGCACCAGGTGGCCCCGGCCGTCGCTGCCGGCTGCCCCGTCGTCGTCAAGCCCGCGTCGGCCACCCCCCTGTCGGCGCACGCCGTCGTCGACCTGCTGGTCGAGGCCGGCCTGCCCGCCGACTGGGCGGTCTGCCTGCCCATGCCCGGGTCGACCGCCGAGGCCCTGGTGACCGATCCGCGCATCGCGTTCCTGACCTTCATCGGGTCGGGCGAGGTCGGCTGGGGCCTGCGCCGCACGGTCGCCGACGGGGTCCGCTGCGCGATGGAGCACGGCGGGGCGGCGCCCCTGGTGGTCGACGTGGGCGCGGACCTCGAGCGCCTGGTCCCCCGCATCGTCAAGGGCGGGTACTACCACGCCGGCCAGGTGTGCGTGTCGGTCCAGCGGGTCCTGGCCGTCGACGGGGTGCAGCACGAGCTGGTCGAGCGGCTGCAGGAGGCGATCGCGCGGCTGCACGTCGGTGACCCGACCGATCCGCGGACGGAGGTCGGGCCGCTGATCGCCGCCGCCGAGGTCGACCGGGTCCACGGGTGGGTCGAGGAGGCGCTGAAGATGGGCGCCAGCATGCCGATCGGCGGCGAGGCGCTGGGGAACCAGTGCTACGCCCCGACCCTGCTGGTCGACACCCCGTCGCAGGCGCGCACGATGTCCGCCGAGGTCTTCGGCCCGGTGATGAACGTGGTCACCGCCCACGACCTCGACGAGGCCATCGCGATCGCCAACGCCGTCCCGTTCAGCTTCCAGGCCTCGATCTGCACCCCGGACGTCGAGCGGGCCATGTACGCCGCGACACGGCTGTCGGCGGCCGCGGTCATGGTCAACGACCACACGGCGTTCCGCGTCGACTGGATGCCGTTCGCCGGCAGGGGCGTGTCGGGCCTGGGGACGGGTGGCATCCCCCACACGCTGGCCGAGATGACCGCGGAGAAGCTGATCGTCCTGCCGGCCCCGTGACGGTCGGGGACACCCGCAGAACGGGGTTCGGCCATGGGGCGCCTCCCCCGTCGCCCCTCTGACAGGTGAAGCGCTCCATGGCCATTCGCCGTACACCCAACGACTGGTCCCCTCAGACCCATCGCTGGCGGCAGACACCAATGAACCACATCCATCTGCGCGAGTAAAGGGAAACTTCTGGTGCTTTCTGACCAGGTCCGATGAGGGCCGGACAGCCACCGTCCGTGACGGACAGGGTGCCCTGCGCCCCGGATGAGGCATGATGAGGGGGAACGTCCTTTCGACGGACGAGCGGACCGTCCACGGTCCGCGACCGGCCAAACCTTGCCGGTCATGGCGCTCCACCGCCCACAGCACCACCGCCGCGGTGTCGTGCAGCGCCCTCACCCCTCTACCGCAAAGGTTTCCCCCTTGTCCTCCACCACTGCTGCGCGCCCTCGTCCCGAGCGGCGCCGCACCACCTCCACCGACACGCCCTCCGCGTTCGCCGAGCTCGGCGTCGACCGCAGCATCGCTGCAGCGCTCGCCCGCGACGGCATCGCCACACCCCGTCCGATCCAGACCGACACCGTCGCCGCCGGCCTCGCCGGGCGTGACGTGTGCGGTCGCGCACCGACCGGCTCGGGCAAGACCCTGGCCTTCGCGCTGCCGCTGGCCCACCTGGAGCGGGGCGACGGTCGCCCCGTCGGCCTGGTCCTCGCCCCGACCCGCGAGCTGGCGATCCAGATCGCCGACGTGGTCGCACCTCTGGCCGCCAAGAACCGCCTGAAGGTGCGCACCCTCATCGGTGGCACCTCGATCAACAAGGACCTGAACGCCCTCGACCGGGGCGTCGACCTGGTCATCGGCTGCCCCGGCCGCATGATGGACCTCAAGAACCGGGGTGAGCTGGACCTGTCGCAGGTCCGCATGGCCGTCCTCGACGAGGCCGACCGCATGGCCGACATGGGCTTCATCCCCGACGTCACCCGCCTGCTGGACGCCACGGACTGCACCGACGGTCAGCTCCTGCTGTTCTCCGCCACCCTTGACGACACCACCGCCAAGCTCGAGAAGCGCTACCAGACCGACCCCGTGCGGGTCGACGTCGGTGCGGCCCCGGCCGCCGTCGGCAACGTCAGCCACACCTGGCACATGGTCGACCGCACCCAGCGTCGCCAGGCCACCGAGGCCGTCCTCGAGGGGCACCGCAGCGCCATCGTCTTCACCCGCACCAAGCGGGGTGCGGACCGGCTGGCCCGTCAGCTGGGTCAGAGCGGCCACACCTCCGCGGCCATCCACGGTGACCGCTCGCAGAGCCAGCGGCAGAAGGCCCTGGCCAAGTTCGCCGACGGCAACGTCAAGGTCCTGGTCGCCACCGACATCGCCGCCCGCGGCATCCACGTCGACGACGTCGACGTGGTGATCCACTACGACCTGCCGGCCACCGCCGAGGACTACACCCACCGCTCGGGCCGCACCGGTCGCGCCGGCGCGGACGGCGCTGTCGTGGCCATCGTGCCGCGCGACATCAAGAAGGACGCCGACACCCTGGCACGCGCGCTGCCGATGGAACTGGCGATGGTCGGCGCCGCGTCGGCTCCCCGCACCTCCGGCGGCGGCAACGCCTCCGTGGGCCTGGCCCCCAAGCTGGCACCCAAGGCCGACGGCGGCGCCCGCCCCTCGGGCGGCAACGGCCAGGCGCGACGCCGCTCGGGCGGAAAGCAGGGCGGCAACGGCGGCCAGCGCCGCAGCGGTCGACGCTAGCCCACCACCCCTCCGACGAGCCCCGGCCCACGGCCGGGGCTCCGTCATGTCCGACC
>JBFKGB010000002.1:0-29062 GCA_041633535.1 Euzebya sp.
CTGCGTGCCAGCCCACGATCAGGTTGGTCAGCTGGGTGGGGACCTCCAGCTGGGGCACGTGACCGACGTCGGGCAGGGTCACCAGCTGCATGCTGGCGTTCAGCGGCGCGATCGCACGTGCGGCGGCGACGTCGACCAGGCCGTCCCGTTCGCCGTGGACCAGCAGGCTGGGCATCCGCAGGCCGGTCAGGATGTCGGTGTAGCGGGCCCGGCCCAGCGTCAGCTGCCGCATGATCGACCGCTCGGCGGACAGGAACGCTGCGTCGGACCAGCCGTAGGCACGCCGGGTCGTGGCCAGCGAGACCAGCATGTCCACCACCCGCTGGTCCACCCGCGACGGGTCGGCGCAGATGCCCTCGAGCAGCAGCTCGACCTGGCGACGGGGCGACATCCGGCTGCGCCGCAGGGCCATGAAGGCCTCGCCGACCAGCGGCGTGTTGTACAGCGCGAAGAACAGGGCGATGCGCGGGTCGAGGGCGCGCAGCCGGGCCGTGTCGACCCGTCCGGGCAGCGCGGGGTTGACCAGCACCAGGGCATCGACGAGCGTCGGGTGGGCGTGGGCGGTCATCGCGCTGACCATGCCCCCCATCGAGTTGCCGACGAGCGTGACGGGGCCGTCGGCGACCCGTCGCAGGAACCGCGCCAGGTGGTCCCGGTTGTCCGCGACGGTCGTCCCGCGACCCTCGGGGGCGGTGTGCCCGAAGCCGACCAGGTCCGGTGCGATGACGCGGTGCGTCGCCGTCAGGCGTTCGGCGGTCGGCAGCCACGACAGGTGCGAGGCACCCAGCCCGTGGACGAGCACCAGCAGCGGTGCCCCGGCGGGGCCGCCGTGGTCGGCGTAGTGGAACGGACCGTCCACGTCGATGGTCTGCAGCTGCACGCGCGCGTCCTTCGTGAGGGGACGGTCAGCGTACGGGGTGCCCGGCCCCGGGTCAGGTCCAGCGCAGCATGCCGTCCAGCCGTCCGGCCTCGCGGTGGGCCCGCAGCACCGGCAGCCGCTTGTAGCGGTTCAGGAACTCCGGCATCGTCAGGCCCAGCTGCTGGTAGGCGTCGTACAGCTCGGCCGCACCCCGGCGCGCCGTCCACTGCGGCTGGTAGGCCGGCAGCTCCTCGTGGATGCGGGCGAAGCTGACCTGGTAGCTGCGGGGGTCGCCGGTGTCGCCGACGATCGTCAGCCGGGCGCCGGGCACCGTGTCCGCCACGATCTGGGCGATCTCGCTGACCTGGTAGTTCTCCTCGTCGCGGCCGACGTTGTAGGCGCGGCGCTGCACGACGGCCGTGGGCGCCTCCAGGGCGGCCAGGAACGCACGCGAGATGTCCTCGATGTGCACGATGGGCCGCCACGGGGTGCCGTCGCTCAACACCTTCACCTCGCCGGTCAGCAGGGCCCAGGCCACCAGGTCGTTCAGCACGATGTCGGTGCGCAGCCGCGGGGACCACCCGTAGGCGGTCGCGTTGCGCATCGAGGTGCACACGAAGCCGTCGGTCGCCAGCTCGAACAGCTCGTGCTCGACGCGGACCTTGCTCTCGGCGTAGGGGGTGACGGGTGCGAACTCCGCGGTCTCGTCCAGTGGCCCGGCCGCTCCGGCCTTGCCGTAGATCGAGCAGGAGGAGGAGTAGACGAACCGGCCGACGCCGGCATCGCGTGCGCACCTGGCCAGGTGGATGGAGGCCCGGTGGTTGATGTCGTAGGTCTGCTCGGGCTCGAGGTCCCCGACCGGGTCGTTGGACAGCGCGGCCAGGTGCACGACGGCGTCGAACCCCTCGAGGTCCGCAGCGGTCACGTCACGCAGGTCCACCCGCAGCTCGGGCAGCGGCTCGATGGCCGGGCCCATCACGGAGTCGGCGAAGTAGCCGGTGTCCAGCCCCACGACGTCGTGGCCCGCCTGCTGCAGGAACGGCCCCATGACGGCGCCGATGTAGCCGAGGTGTCCGGTGAGGAGGATGCGCATGCGCGGCATGCTATGCCGATCCAACCGGGCCGATCCGCCCAGGGCCGATCCGGACAGGCCGATCCGCACAGCCCCGACGTCAGCGACCTTCCCATGCCGCACCACGGACCGACCACCGCCCGCACGCTGTCCAGCGCGCGCGGGACCCTGACCGAGGGGCTGCTGGTCCGACCCGCGGCCCGGCCCGACACCGTCGACGTGCGCTGGGTCGACATCCAGGAGTCGACGGTGCACCACGTCGTGGTGGACACCTCCTCGGGGCGGGGGGTCGCCGTCGGCCCCGTGCGGTCGCGGTCGTTGCAGCACCGTGCCTCGGTCGTCCTGGCCGCGGACGACGACACGGTCCTCCTGGGCGATGAGCTGGGTGTCGCCGGGTTGCACGCCGACGGGACGGTGACGCGCGTCGCCGCCTTCGCACAACCGGACCCCGACATGCGCGCCAACGACGGGGTGCTGCTGGCCGACGGCACCGTCCTGCTGGGGACGATGTCATGCACCGACCCGGCAGCCCGGCCCGGGCGCATCCACCGCTTCGCCCCCGGCGCGCCGGTCGGTCACCCTGTCGGACCATCCGTCCACATCCCCAACACGTTCCTGCCCCTCAGCGATGGACGGGTGCTGGTCGCCGACTCCCTCCCCGGCCAGCTGCTGCTGCTGGACGCCGCGACCGGTGCGACGACCCCCCACCCCGCGACCGTGCTGGTGCCCGACGGGACCGCCCCGGACGGTGGCTGCCTGTGGCACGGCGAGGCCCTCGTGGCGCTGTGGGACGGCTGGTCGCTGCTGGGGTTCGACCCGGTCACCGGGCGCCGGACACGGTCGGTCCCGCTGCCCGTTCCCCGACCCACGAACGTGCGTCCCCTGCCGGGCTGTGACGAGCTGGTGGTGACCACCGCCAGCGAGGGGCTCACGCCGGCCCAGCTGCAGGATGCACCGCTGTCCGGTCAGGTGCTGCTGGTCCCTGCCGATCAGAGGGTCCCATGACGATCAGCGTGGTCATCCGGACCCTCGACGAGGAGCGCTATCTCGACGAGCTCCTCACCATGTGCCGCAAGCAGGCGCTGGACGAGGAGGTCGAGATCGTCCTCGTCGACTCGGGCTCGACCGATTCGACGCTGGACATCGCCGCCGCCCACGGCGCCGTCATCACCCACATCGCCAAGGCGGACTTCTCGTTCGGACGGTCCCTCAACGTCGGCTGCGACGCCGCGACCGGCGACGTCCTGGTGTTCGTGTCGGGGCACTGCGTCCCCGTCGACCCCGACTGGCTGGCCCACCTGGTCGCGCCGATCCGCGCCGGCGTCGCGCAGTACGCCTACGGCCGGCAGCAGGGACGTGACCGCACCAAGTTCAGCGAGCAGCGTCTGTTCGAGAAGTACTTCCCCGCCACGTCGGCGGTGCCGCAGCAGGGCTTCTTCTGCAACAACGCCAACGCCGCGGTCAGCCGTGCGGCCTGGGCCACGCACCGCTTCGACGAGGAGCTGACGGGGCTTGAGGACATGGCGTTGGCCCGCCGGATCGTCGAGGACGGCGGCGCGGTCGCCTACGTCGCCGAGGCCCCGGTCTTCCACGTGCACGACGAGTCCTGGGCGCAGGTCCGCCGCCGCTACGAGCGCGAGGCGCTGGCGCTGCGCGAGATCATGCCGGAGGTCCACCTGAGCCCCCGCGACGTCCTGCGCTTCCTGCTGGCCGGTGTCACCGGTGACGCCCGGGCGGCCCTGCGCCGGGGCGTGCTGCGGCGTGAGGCCGGTGGGATCATCGCCTTCCGCGCGGCCCAGTACTGGGGGTCCTTCGTCGGGGGGCAGGAACACAGACGTACCGCACGGCAGCTGAAGGATGTGTACTACTACCCGACGTCATGACCTCGACCCGCCCACGCACCGTCGCGCTGCTGCCCATGAAGGGGCACAGCGAGCGTGTGCCCGGCAAGAACGTGAAGGACCTGGCCGGCCGACCGCTGTTCCGCTGGGTGCTGGACGCGCTGCTGGACGTCGAGGTCATCGACCTGGTCGTGGTCAACACCGACGCCCGTGACCTGCTGGCGTCCCACGGGCTGGTCGACGGCGACCGGGTCCTGGTCCGGGACCGCCCGGCCGAGCTGTGCGGCGACCTCGTCAGCATGAACCTGGTCCTGGCCGACGACGTCGCGGCGGTGCCCGCCGACCGCTACGTGATGACCCACACGACCAACCCGCTGCTGCGCGCCGCGACCATCCGGGCGGCGCTTCAGGCGCTGGAGTCGGCCGGCGAGGGCCACGACTCGCTGTTCAGCGTCACCCGCGTGCAGACGCGCTTCTACACCGCGGACGGCACGGCGGTGAACCACGACCCCGACCAGCTGGTGCGCACCCAGGACCTCGAGCCGTGGTTCGAGGAGAACTCCTGCCTGTACGTCTTCACACCGGGCAGCTTCGCCGCCACGGGGGCGCGCATCGGCCAGCGACCCTTGCTGTTCCCGACCCCGCCGCTGGAGTCGGTCGACATCGACGAGCCCCACGACTGGACGGTCGCCGAGGCGCTGGCGACGGTGCAGGGGGACGACCGGTGAGGGTCCTCGTCACGTGTCCGCCCATGCTCGGTCAGCGAGCGCACTTCCTGCCGCTGCTGGACGCGGCGGGGGTCCAGGCGGTGATGCCCGACGTGGTGCAGACCCTGACCGAGGACGAGCTGGTGGCGCTGGTGCCCGACGTCGACGGCTGGATCATCGGCGACGACCCGGCCACCGAGCGGGTGCTTCAGGCCGGTCGCGCCGGACGGCTGCGCGCCGCGGTGAAGTGGGGGATCGGGACCGACAACGTCGATCTCGACGCCTGTCGCCGTCTGGGCATCGACGTGGTGAACACCCCCGGGATGTTCGGTCGCGAGGTCGCCGACATCGCGATGCACTACGTGGTCGCCCTGGCGCGCGGGACGGTCGCGATCGACCGCGGCGTCCGTGCCGGGGCGTGGCCCAAGCCCGCCGGCATGTCCCTTGCGGGGCGGACCGCTGCCCTGGTCGGGTACGGCGACATCGGTCGGCAGATCGCCAGGCGCCTGCGCGTCGCCGACATGGTCGTCCACGTGCATGACCCGGCGGTGCAGGACGTCGGGGACGACCCCGACCTGGTCCTGCGGCGCTGGCCCGAGGGCCTGGAGGACGCCGACGTGCTGGTGTTCGCCTGCCCCCTCACCCCCTCCAGCCACCACATGCTGGACGCGACGACCCTGGCGCTGACCCGTCCGGGCGTGATGGTGGTCAACGTCGGCCGCGGACCCGTCATCGACCAGCGTGCGCTCGAGGCGGCGCTGGGGTCCGGGCACGTCGCCGCGGCCGCGCTGGACGTGTTCGAGGAGGAGCCGCTGCCGCTGGACAACCCGCTGCGCCACCATGACGGCGTGGTGCTGGGCTCCCACAACTCCTCCAACACCGTCGATGCGGTGCAGCGGACCAACCAGGCGGCCATCACGGCCCTGCTGGGCTTCCTGCGGGGCACGGGATGAGCGACCTGCCGCCGATGGTCATCATCACGGGGACCAACGGTGGCCTGGGGTCGGCCATGGTCGCCCGGTTCCGCGCCGAGGGCGTGGCCGTGCTCGGCATCGACAAGCACCCGGACCGCCACGGGCTGGACCACTTCGTGCGGTTCGACATCGGGCTGCTCGCCGTGCAGGACTCCCAGAGCCGGCTGCTGGCCGCCGCCATGGAGCCCCACCTGTCCAGGCATCGTCTGGTCGGACTGATCAACAACGCCGCCGTCCAGCTGCTGGGCTCCCTGGACGAGCTGACGCTGGCTGACTTCACCGAGTCGATCGGCGTCAACCTGACCGGCCCGCTGATGCTGACCAAGCTGGTGTCGGCACGGCTGGCGGCGCAGCGGGGGACGGTGCTGAACATCGGCAGCATCCACGCCCGCCTGACCAAGCCCCGGTTCGTCAGCTACGCGACCAGCAAGGCGGCGCTGCTGGGTCTGACCCAGGCGCTGTCGGTCGACCAGGGCACCCGCCTGCGCGTGGTCGCGCTGCTGCCCGCGGCGGTCGAGACCGAGATGCTGCTGGCCGGCTTCGCCCAGGACCCCGCCAGCCTGGAGCGGCTGCGGGAGTTCCACCCCTCCGGCGCCATCGGGACGGTCGAGGAGGTCGCACGCCTGTGCCACCACCTGGTCCGCGAGAGCTACCCGTTCCTGCACGGCGCCGTCATCGACATGACCGGCGGCATCGTCCACCGGCTGCACGACCCGGTCTGAGGAGAGGCGCCCCGTGCCCATCACCGCCGATGCCGCCACCACGGTCTTCTGCGCCGTCTGGAGCGGCGACCCCGACCGCTGGGAGCTGCTGCGCGCCCACCAGGACAGCCTGCAGGCCCAGAGCGTCGACGTGCAGGTCCTGTGCGTGTTCGACGACGCCGACCGGCCGCCGGACTGGGTCCGGGGCACCCGCGTGCTCGCCAGCCAGCCCCTCACGATCTACCAGGCGTGGAACCTGGCGACCCAGGTCGCGCGCACGCCCTTCGTGATGAACCTGAACCTGGACGACCGGCTGGCCGCGGACGCGGTGGCGGTCATGCAGACCGCCATGGCCGACGCCGACCTGGTGGGCGGTGACTGGGCGATCACCTACAGCCAGGCCGACACCGACGCGGTCACGGGACAGCCGGTCAGGGACGCGACGGGCCTGCCGTTCGACCCGGCGTGGCCGCCGGTCGCCGGGACCCCGACCCGGCTGGGCAGCGGCACGGGCGACCGGGGGACGCTGGGACCCGCGACGATGTGGCGACGGGCGCTGCACGAGCGGGTCGGCTACCCGTGGGCGTTCGCCGACGGCGAGCCGATCCGGATCGTGGGTGACCTGGCCTGGTGGCAGGTCGCCGGCGCCCACCTGGGTGCCCGGACGGTGCGTGTGCCGAGGATCCTCGGGCACTACCACTCCCACCCCGGCGGTCAGGCGGAGTTCCGCTCTGCCGATGAGCACGGTGTGCTGACGGCCACGGGCATCAGCACCCGCAACTACCCCCTGGGCACCGTGGAGGTGCAGGAGGAGACGCCATGAGCAGACAGGTGACCATCGACCGGTTCACGCAGTTCAAGGACCGGCACCGTGGTGAGGCCTGCGTCGTCATGGGCAACGGGCCGTCGCTGAACCAGATGGACCTCAGCCTGCTGGAGGGCAACGTCGTCTTCGGCTCCAACGCCGCCTACCTGCTGTACGACCGTGTGTCGTGGCGCCACCGGTACTACTTCTCCTGCGACTCCCGGGTGCTGCCCGACCACGCCGACGACATCGTGGCGATGCACGAGCAGAACCCGCAGATGGAGCTGTTCTTCCCCGCGGTGCTGCACATGTGGGACGGCAGCGGTGCGGTCGTCCCGACCGAGGACGTCGTGCCCCGCGCGCCCAACCGCTACTTCTTCAGACCGATCGAGCAGGCCAGCTACAACCTGCCGTTCACCGCCGTGTCGGCCGACATGGACGCCGGGCTGATCATGCCGTTCACGGTGACGATCAACATGATCGAGGCGGCCGCCTACATGGGGTTCGCGACCATCATCCTCATCGGGTGCGACACCAGCTACGTCGTGCCGGACGACGTGATCGCCGAGGGCCCCGAGATCGACGGCCAGCGGAACCTGCTGACCTCGACGTCAGACGACCCCAACCACTTCCACCCCGACTACTTCGGCAAGGGCCGCCGGTGGCACCAGCCCCACGTCGAGCGGATGATCCAGCACTACCAGTGGGCCAAGGAGGCCTTCGCCTACCGCGGTGTCGAGATCCTGAACGCCACGGTGGGTGGCAACCTCGAGGTCTTCCGTCGCGTCGACTACGCGTCCCTGTTCGTCGAGGGGTGAGCAGGATCCACCATGGTGGCTGCGTGAGCAGGATCCACCATGGTGGATGTTGCTCAGAGGCAGGGCGACATGCAGACGACCGCCCACGGGGCGGTCGTCGTCGTCGTGTTGCGGCTGCAGGTCAGGCGTCGCCCTGACCCTTGTCGCCCAGGCCCTTGATCAGGTCCTTGGCCTTGTCCGCCGCGCCCTCGACCTTGTCGTCGATGTTGTCGGGCGTGCGGTCGGTCACCATCTCCTTGGCCTTGTCGATGGCGCCTTCGACCTTGTCACCGTGCTCGGCCGCAAGCTTCTCGGCCTGCTCCTTGGCGTCGCCCAGCGCGTCCTTGGCCTTGTCCATGAAACCCATGTCGTTCTCCTCGGTGGTCGTCGTCGGGGGCTCCGGTCGAGCCTAGTCCGCTGTGACCCAGGGTGTCGCATCCGGTCTGTAGGCTCAGGCCAGGTCACCCACCGTGGGGTGGCGCGACAGGAGCGCACAGCCATGAGCAAGCCCGGAGACCTGTACGTCGGCACCCGTGTCGAGGACGGCGAGCGGACCACCGACCGTGTGGTGGTGGAGTCCGCAGACCTCACCACCCACGGCGTGATCGTCGGGATGACCGGCTCGGGCAAGACGGGCCTGGGGGTGGTCGCGCTGGAGGAGGCGCTGCTCGCGGGCATCCCCACCCTCGTCATCGACCCGAAGGGGGACATGGCGAACCTGTGCCTGCGCTTCCCCGACCTTGCCCCGGCCGACTTCCTGCCGTGGATGGACCAGGGCGCCGCCGCACGTGACGGCTCGACGGTCGAGCAGATGGCGGCCGACACCGCCGACATGTGGCGCAAGGGCCTGGCCGGGTCCGGGGTGACAGAGGCGCAGATGCGCGCCCTCGCCGCTGTGCCCACGACCGTCTACACCCCCGGGGCATCCACCGGCGTCGGCCTGAACCTGGTCGGGTCCCTGTCCGCACCTGCCGGGGTCGACGCGGCGTCGATGCACGACGAGGTCACCGACATCGTGAGCGGCCTGCTGGCCCTCGTCGGCATCGAGTCGGACCCGCTGACGGGGCAGGAGCACATCCTGCTGACCAACCTCATCATCCATGCGTGGGAGCAGGGGCACTCCCTGGACATGCCGGCGCTGATCAGCCAGGTGCAGCAGCCGCCGCTGCGCAAGCTCGGCGTGATGGACCTGGACACGTTCTTCCCCGCCAAGGACCGCATGGGCCTGGCCATGCGGCTAAACGGCATGCTGGCCTCGCCGACCTTCGCGGCGTGGGCCCAGGGCGTCCCGATGGACATCGGGCAGATGCTGTTCACCGCCGAGGGGGGGCCGCGCTGCGCCGTCGTGTCGCTGGCCCACCTGGACGACGCCGAGCGGCAGTTCGTCGTCACGCTGCTGCTCAGCCGCACCATCACCTGGATGCGTCAGCAGAGCGGCACGTCCTCGCTGCGGGCCATGATCTACATGGACGAGGTGTTCGGCTTCGTGCCGCCGGTCAAGGCGCCGCCGTCGAAGCAGCCGATCCTGACGATCCTGAAGCAGGCCCGCGCGTTCGGGGTCGGCATGGTGCTGTCGACGCAGAACCCGGTCGACCTGGACTACAAGGCGATCTCCAACGCCGGGACCTGGATGATCGGTCGGCTGCAGACCGAGCGTGACAAGGACCGGCTGCTGGAGGGGATGCGGTCCTCCAGCGGCACGGTGGACGTGGATGCGATCAGCGAGCGGATCTCCAGCCTGGACAAGCGCGAGTTCGTGCTGCACTCCACCCGCGGTGGCCAGCCCACCGTCTTCGGCACCCGGTGGGCGATGTCCTACCTGAGCGGTCCGATGACCGGCCCCCAGATCAGCGAGCTGATGGCCGACCAGAAGGCAGCCCTGGCCGCCGCTGGGCCGGCGCCCTCGGCAGCCCCGCCGGCAGCCGCTCCGGCCACCGCTGCGCCTGTGGCCGCCGCCGGTGGGACGCCCGGCGACGGGGTGCCGTCACTGCCCCCACCGCCCGTGCAGTCCGGCGTGCAGTCCACCGCCGCGCTGGCCGCGGACGAGAGCACCGTGGCCCCCACGGTCCCCGACACGGTCGTGCAGCGGGTGCTGGACCCGGCGGCGTCGTGGGCCTCGACCGTCGGTGCCGTCCCGGGTGGCCTGCGGCTCGAGCCGTACGTCGCCGTCCGTGTCCGCATGACGTTCGACGAGACGAAGGCGGACCTGGACCACACCGAGGAGCTCGAGGCGGTCCTCCCGGTCCCGACGGAGCCCACGGACGTCTCGGGGATGCAGGCGGTGGACTACGACGACCGTGACCTGACGACGGCCTTCCCCGAGGGGGGTGTCTATGTGCTGCCCGACGCACGGATCGACACCAAGACATGGTGGAGCACCATCGAGCGCAGCGTCCGGGACGACCTGTACGCCAGCCGCGAGATCACCGTGCTGCACAACGCGCCCCTGAAGCTGTGGTCCCGCCCGGCCGAGACCCGTGAGGCCTTCGAGCTGCGCTGTCGTGCCGTGGCCGACCAGCGCGAGGACGAGGAGGCCGAGAAGCTGCGCACCCGGCTGGAGACGAAGGCCGACCGCGTCCGCGCCGCCATCGACCGTGCGCAGGACAAGGTCGCCCAGCTCGAGGAGGACGTGTCGACCCGACGGTCCAGCGAGCTGGTCAACATCGGCTCCTCGATCCTGGGTGGGTTCCTGGGCGGCCGGAAGTCCGCCCGGGGTGTCGCGGCGGACGTGCGTCGCGCGGCCAACAAGCGGGGTGTCACCAGCCGGACGAAGCAGCGGCTGGAGACGGCCCAGGGCGAGGTCGTGGAGGGGATGGACGAGCTGGCCGAGCTGGAGGACGAGTTGGCCACCGAGCTGCTGGACATCGACCACCGCTGGATGCAGGCGGCCGCCGAGATCACCGAGGTCGAGGTGGGGCTCGAGAAGAACGACATCGACGTCACCGACGTCACCCTGGTGTGGATCCCGACCTCGCGCTGACATCCCGTGGTTGTCCACAACCTGTGGATGAGGGTGTGAACGGTCATCGGCAGGTCGCCCCCGGTTCACCTCGGTCGGCGGCCCGACGACACGTACCGTGTGGCCGTGCAGCAGCGCCCAGTCCCGACGACGACCAGCATCATCGCCCTCCTCGAGGCGTCCGCCCCGGTGATCCGCTACGTGGGCCAGGGGCTGGAGCCCCGGCCCCGCCTGACCCGGCACGCGAGGGGGCGCCGCAAGGGCTTCAGGACCCTGGTGCTGCACGAGTCGGTCGAGGTGGGGGACGTCGCCAGCTTCGTCGTCGAGGAGGAGATCGCCCACGCGGTGCGGGCCGGGCACCCGCTCCTCAACGAGCTGCAGCTGCCGGTGAACCTGCTGCATGACCCGGGCGTCCGGGCGGCACGGGACCTCGCCCTGGCCGCGGTGGCGGAGGGGGACGGGCGAGGCGACACGCTGGCGGCGCTGCAGGAGGCGGACCGGGCGATGTGCAGCGACCAGGCGGCCGCGACCAACCTGGGGGTCCGGCAGGCCCCGGTGCACCCGTCCTGGCGGATGGACGTCCGCCCCCTGCGCACGGGCCCCGCGCCGGCGGGGTTCGGGCAGCCCGCCACGACCGACGACGGACCGGACGTGCCGGTGCTGGCGGTCCCCGTCGACGACGACGCCCATGAGCTGCTCCGACGCTTCGCCGTCGTCACCACCGCAGCGGGCCTGCAGGCCATCGGCGACGCCCACGTCGTGTGGGCCACGGGACAGCGGGCGCGGCACAACCGCGACGCCACGGCCGCCCGCTTCGTCCGCGGCCACAGCGCCGAGCTGCGGCTGCCGCGACGCGAGGTCGGTGACGTCCTTGACCGCCACCTGCCCGGCGCGACCGGTCAGCTGGCCGCCGTCGACGGCATGGAGGTCGGCCGACGCGACTCGCTGGTCCTGACGACCGAGGACCCCGAGCAGCTGCGCGAGCTGGGCCGGACCCTGATCGGGATGGCGGTCACGGTCGACGCCTCGACCGCCAAGCCCGTCAGGCAGCGGACCACCAGCCACGACACGCAGCAGGTGCTGCTGCGTGCCTCGCAGGCCCTCGTCCTGGCCGACGAGCTGGCCGCGGCACGGACCGGGTAGCGGTGTCACAGGGCCCCGGCATACTGCGGAGCATGGTGAGCGCAGACGGGGTCGAGGGGTGCTGAGCGTCACGCGTGGCGACAACGGCCGCGTCCTCGCGGACGCGCTGGCCGGTCGGCTGGCGACGCCCTTGGCGGACCCGCTGCAGGCCGAGGAGGTCGTGGTCCACAGCCGCGGGATGGAACGGTGGCTCAGCCAGCACCTGTCCCGCGGGCTGGGTGCCACCGGTGCCGGCGACGGCGTCTGCGCCAACGTGGTCTTCCCGTTCCCGATCGACGTGATCCGACGGGCCATCCGTGCCACCGGCGGGCCGGACCCACGTCGCAGCGTGTGGGCCCCGGACCGGCTGGTCTGGCCGCTGATGGTCCTGGTCGAGGGTGGCCTGGGGCGCTGGGCCGCACCGCTGACGGACCGTCTGGTGGGCGCGCCGGCCATGCGCTTCGCCGTGCTGCGTCGCGTCGCGGACCTGCTGGACTCCTACGCCGTCCACCGTCCCGGCATGGTCCTGTCCTGGCTCGAGGGCAAGGACGTCGACGCGGCCGGCGGGGTGCTGGACCGCACCGACCGCTGGCAGCCCGAGCTGCTGCGCGCCCTCCGCGCCGCCGTCGACCAGCCGACGTTGGCCGAGTCGGTCGTGACGGCGGTCGCCGGCATGACCCGTCCGGTGGACGTGCCCGCGCGCGTCAGCGTCTTCGGCTTCACCGCGCTGCCCGCCGCCCACCTGGCGGTGCTGGCAGCCCTCGGGGGCGTCATCGACGTCGACCTGTACCTGCTGCACCCCTCACCGGCCCTGTGGGACCGCTGGGACGGTCGGGTCGGGGGTCTCGACGCGCGTGGTCTGCCCACGCTGCCGTTGCGGGGCGAGCTGTCGCTGGACCCGCCCCGCAACCGTCTGCTGCGGTCCTGGGGTCGCGACGCCAGCGAGATGCAGCTGGTCGTCGACACGCTCACCGACGGCGGCCGGACCGCGCCCCTGGACGACGACGCGCAGGCCGCCACCGACAGCCTGCTGGGTGGGTTGCAGCGCGGCGTGCGCGACGACGAGCACCTGCCGGCGGACAGCCAGGTGGCCGATCGGTCGCTGCAGGTCCACGTGTGCCACGGTCGTGCGCGCCAGGTCCAGGTCCTGCGCGACGAGATCCTGCGCCTGATGGCGGCCGACGAGACCCTGCGGCCGCGCGACATCGTCGTGATGTGTCCCGACGTCGAGGCGTTCGCGCCGCTGGTGCAGGCCCACCTGGCGGTCCCTGCCGACGACCCCGACGGTCGTCCCGACCTGCGGGTCCGGCTGGCGGACCGGTCGTTGCGTCAGGTCAACCCGCTGCTGCGTGTCGTCGACGACCTGCTGCGGCTGGCGACCGGACGGCTGACGCTGACCCGTCTGCTGGACCTGGCCGGCAGCGACCCCGTCCGCCGCCGCTTCGCCTTCTCCGACGACGACCTCGAGCAGCTCGAGACCTGGGCGGTCGACTCGGGGATGCGGTGGGGCATCGACGTCGATGACCGTCGGCGTGACGGCGTACCGGTGCGGGCGGGCACCATCACGGCGGGGCTGACGCGGATGCTGCTGGGTGCCGCCGTCGCCGACGAGGACCTGCGCACCGTCGGTGGGGTCACGCCGCTCGACTCCGTCGAGGGCGCCGACGTCGCCCTCGCCGGCCGCTTCGCCGAGCTGGTCGCACGGCTCGACACCGTCCGCCGGTCGCTGCAGGGCCCGCAGCCGCTGACCGCGTGGTTGGGGGCGTTGGCCGCCGCCACCGACCTGCTGCTGCGCGAACCCTTCGACGAGCCGTGGCAGCGTACGCAGCTGACCACGCTGCTGGCCGAGGTGGCCGACAGCGCGCGGGCCGGGACCGACGACGCCGACCGGGTGCCCCTCGAGCTGACCGAGGTCAGGACGCTGCTGGCGGACCGGCTGCGGGGACAGCCCAGCTGGGCCAACCACCGCACCGGCGACCTGACCGTCTGCACGCTGGTGCCGATGCGATCGGTCCCCCACCGGGTCGTGTGCCTGCTGGGCATGGACGACGAGGTGTTCCCCCGCTCGGCCCACCCCGACGACGACGACCTGATCGCCAGGCACCCGCGGGTCGGCGACCGGTCGGTGCGGACCGAGGACCGCCAGCTGCTGCTCGACGCCGTCATGTCCGCCACCGACGCGGTGCTGATCACCTACGCCGGCGTGGACGAGCGCACCGGCGAGCCACGACCGCCGTGCGTGCCCGTGGCCGAGCTGCTGCGCGAGGTCGACCGGGTCGTCGACGGTGGGACCGACGCCGTGACGACCGTCCACCCGCTGCACGCCCACGACCCTGCCGCGTTCGCTCCCGGACGTCCTGGCTTCGACCCGCAGGCCCATGCCGCGGCGCAGGCGTCGCTGCGACCGACCGACGCACCGCCGGCGCTCCCGCAGGTGGACGTCGACCCCGATGCGGCCGTGGACATCGGCCGGCTGGTCGCCTTCGCGCAGAACCCGGCTGCCTACTTCTACCGGCACACCGTGGGTGCCTACGTGCCCGAGGACCCCGAGACCCGCGAGGAGCAGGTGCCCCTGAACCTGGGGCCGCTCGTCGGCTGGGCGCTGGGCGAGGCGCTGGTCCAGCACGACGCCGCCCGTGACGGCGCCGCCACCGCGCAGGTCCTGTCGGTCGTCCGGGGGCGCGGCACGCTGCCGCCGGGGTCGCTCGGTGACAAGCAGATCGCCAAGATCACCGGGGTGGCCGCTGCCATCGGTGACCATGTCGCGCGGCTGGGGCTGCCGACCGCCGCGACGGGGCATGCCGACGTCGACGCGGTGGTGGGCGACCGTCGCGTCGTCGGTCGGGTCGGCCAGCTGGACGGCGATCGTCACGTGACGCTGTCCTACTCCACGGTGAAGGGGAAGGGCATCATCGCCGCCTGGGTGCGGCTGCTGGCGTTGACGCTGACCGACCCGGAGCGTCCGTGGGAGGCGTGGGTCGTCGGACGGCACGCGGTCAAGAAGCAGGGTGCCTACGTCCCCCATGCCGTGCAGATCCCGCCGCTGGGCGCCACCGCTGTGCTGCGTCAGCGCACCGCCCGCGACTGCCTGTCGGACCTCCTCGCCCTGCACGACGACGGTCTGCGCGAGCCCTTGGTGGCCCCGGCCAGCAGCGCGTCGGCGTACGCGATCGCCCGGCTGCGCCAGGGCCGGTCGGCGGACCTCGCCGACGACTCGGCGGCCGCCGGCTGGGAGCACGACGACTTCTCCTTCGGCAAGGACGCCGACCTCCCCGCCCACCTGCTGCTGTTCGGTGACGCCGTCCCCTACGAGACCCTGCGTCGGCAGCCCGCACGGCCCGTCGACACCCTGCTGGGACGCGATCCCGAGCCGCACCGGTTCGGCGGCCTGGCCGTGCGTCTGTGGAACCCCGTGCTGTCACGGCTGCGGGCGGTGGGGGCGTGATGGCAGGACCGACCGAGCAGCCGTTCGACATCGCCATGCCGGACCTGCCGACCGGACGGGTCACGCTCGAGGCGTCCGCCGGCACCGGCAAGACCTACACCATCGTGGGGCTGGCCACCCGCTACGTCGCCGAGGGCCGGTGCACCGCCGAGCAGCTGCTGGTGGTCACCTTCGCCCGCTCGGCCACCCGTGAGCTCCGGCAGCGGCTGCTCGAGCGGCTGGCACGTGGGCTCGACGTGGTCACGGCGGCGCTGCAGGGACATCCGCCGGGTGATGACGCGGTGGACCGGGCGCTGTGTGACGCCGACCCCCAGGAGCTCGCCCGCCGGCGCGACCGGCTGGCCGACGCCCTCGCCGACATCGACAGCGCGACCGTGTGCACGATCCACACCTTCTGCGCCGATGCGCTGCACCGGATGGGTGACGTGGGGCTGGGCGAGCTGCTCGAGGACGAGTCCGCCTTCGCCGTGGAGATCGCCGGGGACCTGTACCTGCGCGCGGCGGCGGAGTCACCGGCCGACGTGGGCAACCTGCCCTACTTCGACTTCAACGCCCCCGACATCGCCCGTGCGGGGCTGTCGACCGACCCCGCCGACGTCATCCCGCAGCCCCCCGACCTGGGCAGCTGGACGACCGTCCGCAGCTGGCTCGCCGTCCAGACGCACGAGGAGGCACAGCGTCGCCGACGTCGGATGGGCGTGCACACCTACGACGACCTGCTGGCCCGTCTGGCCGGGCGGCTGACCGACCACGTGCACGGGGCCGCCGTCGCCGCACGCTGCGGGGGCCGCTTCACCGTCGGGCTGGTCGACGAGTTCCAGGACACCGACCCGGTGCAGTGGCAGATCTTCTCCTCGTTGTTCCCCGACCCCAGCGGCACCGACGGGCGGGTCCTGGTCATGGTCGGCGACCCCAAGCAGGCGATCTACGGCTTCCGCGGCGCCGACGTCAACGCCTACGTCCGTGCCAGGGGTGCCACGGCGGCGTGGACCCTCACCACCAACCGCCGGTCCGACCGCCCGGTCGTGGACGCCACGCTGGCGCTGTTCACCGACCGGTCGATGGGCACGGCGATCAGCCTGCCCCACGTCGACGCCCACCACGGCCAGCGGCTCGCCGGCATCGACGTGCCACCGGTCCTGTTCCGGATGGTGCCCGAGGACGCACCGGTCCGACGGACCGAGAAGGGCGGGATGGGCATCGCCGGCCTACGTGACCTGGTGGCAGCCGACGTGGCCCGTCAGGCCGCCGAGGTGCTGTGCAGCGACGCCACGATCGACGGGCGTCCCGTGGGCCCACAGGACATCGCCGTGCTGGTGCGGACCCGACGGCAGGCCGCGATGGTGCAGCGCCACCTGGTCGATGCGGGCATCCCCTCGGTCGTCAACGGCGTCGGCAACGTCATGGCGTCGCGGGGCGCCCGCGAGTGGGCACACCTGCTGCGGGCGCTGGACCGGCCCTCCCACGCCGGGCAGGCGCGTCTGGCGGCGATGACCGACCTGCTGGGCTGGACCCCCGCCGACGTCGCCTCGGCCGACGAGGATGCGTGGGACACCCTGCACGTCGCGCTGCACCGGTGGCGTCGGGTGCTGCTGTCGGAGGGCGTCGCGGCGGCCTTCCGTCACATCGGCGCCGACACCCGGCTTGCCGAGCGGCTGCTGGCCCACACCGACGGGGACCGCAGGCTGACCGACCTGGGGCACCTCGCCGAGCTGCTGCACGCCCACTCCGCGCGCGACGTCGGCGGGACGGCCGGGCTGGTGTCGTGGATCGAGGCGTCGATGGCCCAGGCCGCCGACACCACCGTCCCGACGCCCCCCGAGCACCTGGCCACCCGTCTGGAGCGCGCCGGCGACGTCGTGCAGATCCTGACGGTGCACGGCGCCAAGGGGCTCCAGTTCGGGATCGTCCTGGCGCCGTTCCTGTGGGACAGCGTCAGCCGGACGACGCCGGCGATGCGGGTGCACGACCCCGGCGAGGACCGACGACGCCTGTACGTGGGGGTCGAGAAGCGCTCGCCGGACCACCAGTACTTCACCGACCTGTACCGGCAGCAGTCCGAGGAGGAGGAGCGTCGGCTGGCCTACGTCGCGGCCACCCGCGCCAAGCACCACCTGCGCCTGTGGTGGGCGCCGTCCTCCGGCGTGGCCGAATCGCCGCTGGGCACCCTGCTGGCACGGCCCCGACAGGTGCACACGACCGAGCAGGCGGTCGCCGCCGTCGAGGACCTGATCGACCGGCACGGCCAGCTGTTCGGCTGCAGCACCGTCCTGGCGGACGCGCCCGTCCCGACCCTGCCGACCGTCGACACCTCCGGGACACGTCTGCAGCTGGCGCGGCTGGGCCGCACCATCGACGCCGGCTGGCGGCGCACGTCCTACAGCCGCCTGGTCGGTGGGGCGGCATCCGCCGCCGACGCCGTCGCCAGCGGCGACACCGACGTCGACACCTCCTCTGCCGCGGGCCTGGCCGAGACCGACCCGGAGGAGCCGGTCATGGCCACCGCGCCGCCCGACCCCGCGCTGGACGCGCCGGTGCCGCTGGCGGACATGCGCGGCGGGGCCGACGTCGGGACGGCGCTGCACGCGGTGCTCGAGCACGTCGACTTCACCGGCACGGACCTGCCCGAGCGGCTGCTGGCCGAGGTCCAGCGGCAGACCGACCGGCACGCGGTCGACCTGGGGGACGCTGCGGCGCTGGCCGACGTCGCCGCCGGCCTGGACGCGGCCATCCGCACCCCTCTGGACGCCGGGGGCACAGCCTGCCTGGCCGACATCGGACGCGAGGCCCGGCTGGACGAGATGGCGTTCGAGCTGCCGATCCTGTCCGAGGCCCGCTCGGAGCAGGCCGACCGGGTGCTGATCAGCGACATCGCCGACCTGCTGGACACCCACCTGGACGACGACGACCCGCTGGCCGGCTACGCCGTCGTGCTGCGGGCCCACCTGCCGGACGTCGAGATGCGCGGCTTCCTCGCCGGGTTCGTCGACCTGATCGCCCGCGTCCCCGGCACCGACGCCTACCTGGTGGCCGACTACAAGACCAACCGCATCGCCCCGGCGGGGACCGAGGTGCTGACCGTCGGGCACTTCACCGCACGCTCGATGGCCGCGGAGATGATCAGCCACCACTACCCGCTGCAGGCGCTGATCTACCAGGTCGCCCTGCACCGCTACCTGCGCTGGCGGCTGCCCGGCTACGACCCGGCCGTCAACCTGGCGGGGATCGCCTACCTGTTCCTGCGCGGCATGGTCGGGCCCGACACGCCGGTCAGGGACGGGATGCCCTGCGGGGTCTTCCGCTGGCGCCCGCCCACGTCGTTGCTGCACGCGCTGGACCAGCTGTTCACCGACGGTCTGGACCGACCATGAGACAGACCGCGATCGACGACCCGCACCACCCGGACCGGTACAGCGGTCCGCTGGACGACCGGACCCGCCAGCTGAACGACGCGGGCGTGCTGTCCGCCGCCGACATCCACGCGGCCCAGCACCTGGCGGCCCTGACCGGGTGCACCGACCCGACGGTGGTCCTGGCGACCGCCTTCGCGATCCGCGCGCCACGGTACGGCCACGTCTTCGCCCAGCTGGACACGCTGCAGGAGACCGTCACCGACGAGGACGGCCGCATCGCCGACCTCGACCCCGCGGTCTGGCCGCAGGACACCGCCGCCTGGGTCGCAGCCGTCGCCGGCTCCTCGCTGGTCACCCCGTCCGACGGCGGGGTCGCCCCGCTGCACCTGGAGGGCGCGCGGCTGTACCTCGACCGCTACTGGCGCTACGAGCACCACGTCGCCGCGTCCCTGCGCGACCGGGTGGGCGACGCAGCCGCTGCCACCCGTTCGGGTCAGCCCGCCGCCGCCGGTCCGGCGCTGCAGGTGGACGCGGCCGGATGGCGGGCGCTGGACGAGCTGTTCCCCGACAACCCCCAGCAGCACGCCGCGGCGACGGGGGCGCTGTCGGGGCGGCTCTCCGTCATCGCCGGTGGCCCGGGGACCGGCAAGACCGCCACCATCGCCAGCGCTGTGGCGGTGGCCCTGAACCACGCCCGACGTGCCGACGGCCGTCCGCTGCGCGTCGCCATCGCCGCCCCCACCGGCAAGGCCGCCGCACGCCTGGGCGAGGCGATGCGCGAGTCGGCGGCGACCATGCAGACCGACCTGGTCGACCCGCAGGTCCTTGCCGACATCGAGCCCACGACGCTGCACCGTCTGCTGGGCTGGCGACCCAACCGCACGCGGTTCCATCACGACGCCGACAACACGCTGCCCCACGACCTGGTCATCGTCGACGAGGTGTCGATGGTGCCGCTGTCGATGCTGTCCCGGCTGCTGGACGCCGTCCCGGCGACGGCACACCTGGTCCTGGTCGGGGACCCCGACCAGCTGGCGGCCGTCGAGGCGGGCACGGTGCTGGGCGACCTGATCGCGGGGTCGACGGGGCAGCGCATGGCCTCGCAGGTCGTCACACTCACCCGCGGCTACCGCTTCAACGAGGACATCAAGCGGTTCGCCGACGCGGTGCGGACGGGCGACGCCGACACGGCGCTGTCATGCCTGACCGTCGACCCCGAGGACCTGGCGGGCACCGAGCTGGCGCTGGTCGTCCCCGACCGACCCGGCGAGTGGCCCACCGGCACCGGCGCGCTGGCCGGCGTCAGGCAGCTGGTGACGGCCGACGCACGCGCCATGGTGGACCACGCGGTGCGTGGCGACGTCCCGGGCGCGCTGGCCGCGGCCCTGCGGACGAAGGTGCTGTGCGCCCACCGTCGCGGACCCGAGGGCGTGCAGGTCTGGAACGCCGCCATCGAGGGCTGGGTCCACGACGCCCCGGCCTACCGTCGACCCGAGTGGTACGCGGGACGTCCGGTCATCGTCACCGCCAACGACTACAACCTCGAGGTCTACAACGGCGACATCGGGGTCGGGGTCCTCGACGACGCCGGTCGTCTGCGCGTGGCGATCGACGGTCGACCGGGCGCACCGATCGAGCACCGGCGGCTGAGCGCCGTGCAGACCGTCCACGCGATGACGGTGCACAAGAGCCAGGGCTCGCAGTTCGGTCGTGTCGTGGTCGTGCTGCCCAGCGAGCGGTCACCGGTCCTGACCCGCGAGCTGCTGTACACCGCCATCACCAGGGCCCGGACGGCCGTGACCGTCGTGGGGACCCCGCAGGCCTTCACCGACGCGGTCGCCCGCCAGGTGTCACGGGCCTCGGCGCTGCCCGAGCGGCTCAGGCAGACGTGAAGGTGATCACGACCTGCCCCCGGGCGGCCTCCTCGACCTGGTCGGCGGTGGCCTGGGCGTCGATGCCCAGCTTCTTCCACTCACCTGGGTACTTCTGCAGGTAGCGCAGGATGGCCTCGTCCATCGCCTCACCGGTCGCGAGCAGCGCCTGCACGGTCGTGCTGCGCCCCTTCAGGGTCACGGTGCAGGTGGTGGGCGTGTCAGCCGACAGGGCCGTCCACCACGTCGTCCACGACCGCGCCATCACGATCGTCGTGCCCTCGTGGACGGCGTAGCGCAGCGGCACGGGTGGCGACACGGCGTCGTCGCCCACACGGGTCAGCAGCATGAAGCGGCGCGAGACGGTCGGGTGCAGGGGCGTGCGGAGGACGGCGCGCAGCATGCTGATGCGCGTCCGGTCCAGGGCAGAGGGGCTGGTGCTCACGAGCGGGAAGGCTACGCGGCCACCCGACCGCGCACGCCTCAGGGGTTCGCCAGGCCGATCGCGGTCGCCAGCACCTCGTCGAACATCGCCTCGGTGAGCCGCCCGGTGAAGGTGTTCTGCTGGCTGACGTGGTAGCTGCCGACGAGGGTCAGGTCGCCCACCCGGGCCACCGCGCCGTGGGCGAAGGCCGGCTTGGGGGAGGGCCGGCCCAGGAAGATCCAGGCCCCGTCCCAGGCGAAGCGGCCCAGGCACAGCACCACCCGGGGGCGCAGCTGCTCCAGCTCGGCGTGCAGGTAGGGCGCGCAGCTGTCGCGCTCGGCGGCGGTGGGCTTGTTGGCCGGCGGCGCGCACTTCACGGGTGAGGTGATCCACACACCGTCCAGCCGCAGCCCGTCGTCGCGTGACACCGCCTGGGGCTGGTTGGCCAGCCCCAGGCGGTGCAGCGCGGCGTACAGGAAGTCCCCCGAGCGGTCGCCGGTGAACATGCGGCCCGTCCGGTTCGCCCCGTGCGCCGCCGGCGCCAGCCCCAGGATCACCAGCCTGGCGGCCGGGTCACCGAAGCCTGGCACGCCGCGCCCCCAGTACTCCTCGTCAGCGAAGGCCTTCCGCTTGACGCGGGCGACCTCCTCGCGCCACTCGACCAGGCGGGGGCAGCGGCGACACGACGTGACGGCCTCTGCGACCGCATCCAGCGTCTCACCCATCCACAGGGTCTTCCCGGGTCGGCAGCGCCGCACGCAGGAACAGCCAGGCCCCGTAGGCCAGGGCCAGCACCGAGACCAGACCGCAGACGGCGCCCCAGAACCAGTAGGGCAGCAGCAGCGCGTCGGCGATCGCTGCGGAGTCCGACGGGCCGAAGCCGGCGCCCGTGCGGGCACCCTCGGCGAACAGGTACTCGCTGCGGCTGAACACCGACAGGCCCAGCTGGACGGACAGGAACACCAGCCACAGCTGTGACCAGTGGTCCTGACGGATCACGGTGGCCACGGTCAGCGAGATGGCCGCCAGGCCGATCACGACCAGCCATCCCACCAGCGAGCGCACCCACAGGACCCCGGCGAGGAGGGTCAGGAGCCCACCGACCAGCAACGTGACCCGCGATACGCGGGCGCGCCGACCCAGCGTGAAGCCGACCGCAGCCGCGATCGCCGGGCCGACCAGCCCGCCGGCCGCCACCACGGCACGCGACAGCGCGCCGCCGTCCGTCGCGCTGACCGCCACACCCGAGCCGTCGGCGAAGATCTGCAGGTCGATGAACCGTCCGCCGACCGCGATGGCCGCCAGGCCGTGGCCCATCTCGTGGACGAAGGTCGACAGCAGCAGCAGGGGGTAGCCGACGAGCTCGCCGCCGGGGACGACGTAGAGGAGTGCCGTGATGGTCAACGACGCCAGCAGGACACGCCGCGTCTGCTGTGCGCCCACCTCGGCAGGGGCCTGCGGCAGGCCACGGCCGGGCAGCGACCCGCCCTCAGCCATCCTCGCCGACACGCACCACGACGATCGTGATGTTGTCGGGGCCCCCGGCGTCACGTGCCGCCGCGATCACCTCGTCGACGGCGAGGTCCAGCGGACGGCCGTGCACCAGCTCCTCGATCCGCGCGTCGTCGAGGACACCGTGGACGCCGTCCGAGACGAGGATCACCTCGTCCCCGCCCTGCAGGACCACGGACTCGCCGGCCTCGGGCTCGAGCCCGGCCTCGAGGCCGACCGCCTTCAGGATGACCGACCGCTTGGGGTGGACCCGCGCCTCCTCCGGGGTGATGTACCCGGCGTCGACGAGCGCACCGACGAAGGAGTGGTCGGGAGTGACCCGACGCATCGGGTCGGTGCCGCGCTTCAGGTAGGCCCGCGTGTCGCCCACCTGGGCGAAGACCATCGTGGAGTCGTGCACGAGCGCCGCGGTCACCGTGGACGCCATGCCCTCGCGCTCGGGCTCGTGCAGGGAGCGCTGGTGGATCCGGTCGTTGGCCTCGACGATCGCGGCCATCAGCGCCGACAGCGCCGACTCGGGGTCGGGGAAGCTGCGGATGTCGAGGTCGTCGAGCTGGGCGACCAGCATCGAGGAGGCGACGTCGCCGGCGTTGTGCCCGCCCACGCCGTCAGCCACGACGAACAGGCGCTCGCCCACGAGCGCGCGGTCCTCGTTGCGCTCGCGCACCCTGCCGACGTCGGTCCGTCCATACGCTGTGATCTTCACGTGGGGCACATCATTACCCACATCGCTCCCGGCGGGTAGGTCGGACGGCACCATCGTGCGTCCGGCCCGCTGAACGACCGGCCCGACGTCGGTAGGATCTGGGCCTCCATGCGGGCCTCCTCTGACCGGATATCTGCGCTGCGGCGGATGCCCGTGACCGACCTCGCGGCGCTGCTGGGGCGGGTGCCGGCGCTGGCGGAGTCCCTCAGCGGGAACGGACCGTTGTCGGCGGGGATGGACGGGCACCCGGCCGCCGACCGCGGCGAGCGGTCCCTGACCCACCTCGGGATCCTGATGGCCTCGCCACGCGGCATCGTCAGCGTGATCGAGACGCTGAGCCGTCTGGAACGCCAGCTGCTGGTGCTGGCGGCCGTCCACGACGGCGAGATCCCCCGGACCACCGTGGTGGGCGAGGCGGGGGACGCGCGCGAGATCGACCAGGCCGCCGGTGCCCTCGCCTCGCTGCTGCTGGCGTACCCGCCGTACGAGGAGGGTGAGTGGCTGGTCCTGCGTCCGGGGGTCATGCGGCAGATCCCGTTCCCCGGCATGCGCATCTACTCGGCGCTGGCCAACCTGTCGGGCTCTGACCTCGACCTGCTGCTGCAGCGCCTGGGTGCCGAGGACGTCCCCTACCGCCACGAGGACCGTCGGCGGCTGGTGGGCCGGCTCCTCCGCCGTCCGGACGTCGCCGAGGCGGCGCTGCAGGACGTCGACCCCGACGCCGCCGGCGTCCTGGACCTGCTGGTGGACCACGGCGCGCAGCGGGTCGCGGACCTGGGCATGAAGCCCTTCGATCCCTGGGACCGTCGTGGCGGGCCGCTGCACACGCTGGTCCAGCGCGGCCTGGCCGGCGTCGACCTGCACACGCAGAAGGCGTTCACGTGGCTGGACCTGAAGGTCGGGCTTCGTGGCCGGCTGTTCGACGAGTGGCCGCTGCACCCGCCCGCCATCGAGCCACTGCCGCTGGCCGACCCGGGCGCCGGGACGCCCCGGGCGATCCGACGGCTGCACATGCTGCTGGACCACTGGTCGACCGAGCCGGTCACGGCGCTGTCCGCAGGCGGGATCGGGGTGCGTCCGGTCCGTGCCGCCGCGAAGGCCTTCGGGATCGACCCGGGCGATGCGGGTCTGCTGACCCACCTGGCCGTGGACCTGGGCCTGCTGGGCGAGACCGACGACGGGCGCTGGGCACCCACGGCCGCGCTGTCGGAGTTCGCGGCCATGTCGCCGGCACGGCAGTGGGCCGCGATGGTCGCGGCGTGGCGCGAGTCGGTGACGGTGGACGAGAAGGTCGGGCTGCCCAACCGCTGGAACGGCGAGATCGTGTGGCCGCCACCGGCCGTGCACCGCACCGCGGTGCTGGACGTGCTGCGCACCCTCGCGGCGGGCACCGGCGTCGACGACGAGACCCTGGCCGCCCTGTGCGCCTGGCGCTACCCCGACTCGCTGGGCCCCGACGGGGCCGGGTCGATCATCCAGGCCATGCGCGTGCTGGACCTGGTGCCGGCCAGCGGGCCCGTCGGCCTGACGGTCATGGCACGTGCCCTGCTGGAGGGTGGGGTTGCCACGGTGACCCAGGTGATGGGGCCCACCGCCGAGCAGGTGATCGTGCAGGCCGACCACTCCGTCATCGCCCCGCCCGGCCTGTCGCCCGCCGTGGCGCAGCGGCTGTCGGCGATCGCGGACCTGCAGAGCGACGCCGGCGCGCAGATCTGGCGGATCACAGCCGCCAAGGTCGGCCAGGCCATGGCCGACGGGCTGACGCGGGACGCGATCGTGGACTTCCTGACCACCGTGTCCAGCGTCCCTCCACCCGGCAACGTGCTGGTGACCGTCGATGACGTCGCGGCCCGCCACGGCCGGCTGCGTGCCGGGACGGTCGGCTCCTACATCCGCTCGGAGGACCCCGCGGACCTGGCCGGCGCGGCGGCGGTCAGCGCGGCGAAGCTGCGGGTGCTCAGCCCCACCGTGGCCGTCAGCCCGCTGGCCCGCGACACGCTGATCACGACGCTGCGGGCCAAGGGTCTGCTGGCCGTCGCCGAGGACGCCGACGGGCTGGCGATCCCCCCTCGTCGGACCCTGGGGACCCCGCTGCCCGACACCGGCATCCCCCAGACCACGGACGTCACCCCGCCCGACGCCTTCGCGCTTGCCCAGGAGCTGGCCGTCAGCCGGGACCCGCGCCGATGACCGACCCCGCCAACCCGCTGATCGTGCAGGCCGACATGACCGTCCTGCTCGAGACCGCCTCGCCGAGGGCGCAGGAGGCACGTGCCGCGCTGTCCCGCTTCGCCGAGCTGCTCACCGCGCCCGAGCACATCCACACCTACCGGATCACCGCCCTGTCGCTGTGGAACGCGGCCGCGGCCGGCCTGAGCGCCGAGCAGGCGACCACGACCCTGTCGTCGCTGGCGAAGTTCCCCGCGCCGCCGTCGGTGCTGGCCGAGGTCACCGAGCAGATCGCCCGCTACGGACGGCTGCGGCTGGTGCGCGACTTCGACTCCGGCGGGCTGGCGCTGACGACCGACGAGCCGGCGCTGCTGGACCGGCTGACCGCCGACGCGCAGCTGGTGGACCTGCTGGGCGACCGGCTGGACGGCAACCGCTACGCCGTGCGCATCGGTGACCGCGGCGCGCTGAAGCGACGGCTGGTGGCCCTGGGCTGGCCCCCTGCTGACGAGGCGGGCTACGAGGACGGGGCAGCGTTGCAGCTTGACATGACCGCGACCCCCCGTCCCTACCAGGGGGACGCCGTGTCGGCGTGGTGGTCCGACGGCTCGGCCGCCGGCGGCAACGGCGTGCTGGTGCTGCCCTGCGGTGCCGGCAAGACCATCATCGGCCTGGCTGCGATGGTCCAGGCCGGCACCCGCACCCTGGTGATCGCGACGAACGTGTCGGCGGCCCGCCAGTGGATCGCCGAGGCGCTGGACAAGACCGACCTGACCCCCGACCAGGTGGGGGAGTACTCCGGCCACCGCAAGGAGGCGCGGCCGCTGACGGTGGCGACCTACCAGATCCTGACCTGGCGGCAGCCGGGCGTCGCCGAGGACGCCGACGAGGAGCTGGCCCACCCGCACCTGTCGCTGCTGAACCGCGAGCCGTGGGGCCTGATCGTCTACGACGAGGTCCACCTGCTGCCGGCCCCCGTGTTCCGGGCGACCTCGCGGATGCAGGCGATCCGGCGGCTGGGCCTGACCGCGACGCTGGTGCGGGAGGACGGCCGCGAGGAGGACGTGTTCTCCCTCATCGGGCCGAAGCGGTACGACGCGCCGTGGAAGGAGCTGGAGGCGCAGGGCTGGATCGCACCGGCCGTGTGCACCGAGGTGCGCGTGGACCTGGGCGAGGACCTGCGCATGCGCTATGCCTCGGCGCCACAGCAGAGCCGCTACCGGATGGCCGCGACGGCACCGGCGAAGCTGAAGGCCATCGACCGGATCATGGACCGGCACGGCCCCACCGGTGACGGCCGCCGCGACCGGGTGCTGGTGATCGGGCAGTACCTGGACCAGCTGAAGCAGGTCGCGGCACACCTCGACGCGCCCCTCATCACCGGCCAGACGTCCCAGACGGTCCGGGAGGAGCGCTACCAGCAGTTCCGTGAGGGCGAGATCGACGTGCTGGTCGTGTCCAAGATCGCGAACTTCTCAATCGACATCCCCGAGGCGAACGTCGCCATCCAGATCTCGGGCGCCTACGGCTCACGGCAGGAGGAGGCGCAGCGCCTGGGGCGGATCCTGCGTCCGAAGGCCGACGGTGGCCAGGCGCACTTCTACTCGGTGGTGGCGAAGGAGACGATCGACGCGACGTTCGCCGCCAACCGTCAGCGGTTCCTGACCGAGCAGGGCTACACCTACGAGATCACCGACCTGGCTGCCTTCTAGCCGGTGGTGACCGCCCGGCGGGCCGGGGTCATCCGCAGGGCCAGCCGGCAGCCCAGCGAGGAGGGTGTGTGGACCAGGCGGACCTCGATGGTGTTGCCCTCGACCTGCATCTGGCGGGTCGTGCTCTGTGGCGCGGGGTCCGCGACCCGCAGACCGACCAGCGTCAGGATGCTGTCGCACGTCGCCTGCGGCTGGGCGACCAGGTCGACGGGCACCTGGCAGGGCTGCAGGGCGGCGTAGCCCTGCTCGACCGCCAGAGGTCGGGTCCACGCCAGCAGCTGCGGCGCGGTGCGGGCGGTGCGGACCTCGATGTAGACGTCCCCCAGTCCGCGGGCGGCCGCACCCTGGACCAGGTCGGCGAACCAGGCGGCGGCGTCCTTGCTGACGTCACCCGTGGCGACACCGGCCTCGTGGCTGGCGGTGTGTGAAGCGGTGGCTGTCATGGCGGTTCCTCGCGTCCGGCGATCTCGCAGTAGTCAACGAGTTGCTGCCAGTGACGTTACGTACAGAACCAGAGTATTACAATGAGTGATGTTCATCAACGGTCCGTGTGGAGGACCGGGTGCGGGCATGGCGAGGCCGACCCCGTCGGGGCGGGTCCGCCGGGGATGTCGCTAGGGGAGGAGCTTGCGTCCCGCGTCGGTGACCTTGAGGTCCTGGGTGAGGAGACCCTCGCTGAAGAGCTGGTTGACCAGGTCGTAGGCGTACATGTAGGTCAGCCGGGCGCCGATCGCGGCAGCCTGGACCGTGGGCACCTCGCGGCGGGCCTCCAGCGCAGCCAGCACGCGGAGGACGGCGAGGGATGCCTCGTTCAGCTCGAGCTTCGTCATCCCCGGCAGGATACGCGGTGGAGGGCTAGTCCGGCGATTCGGTGCGGACGGGCGCCGCCGGTGACGGCGACGGCTCCGGGGGCGGGTCGACGATCAGCCCGAGCTTGCGTGCGCACTGCGGCCAGGCCTCCCAGCCCTGGATCTGCCACAGCAGGGTCGCGCGGTATATCTGCTCCTCGCGGGTGTGCTCGTGCGGCAGGCCCTGTCCACCGACGGCGGCCCATGACTCGGGGAGGAACTGCACGCCCCCGTAGTAGCCGTTTCCGGTGTTGATGTGCCAGTCACCGCTCGACTCACACATCGCTAGGTGGTCCCAGACGTTCTCGGGGGTGATGCCGTCCACGGGGACGACGGTGTCGCTGCGGGGCGCACGCGGGTCGGGGATCTCCTCGGCGGTGAAGCCCGCCCGGGTCAGGGCCTCGACCGTGGCCGTGGGCGAGGCGGTGGTGTCGAGACCGACCAGCACCTGACGTGTCCCACCCGGCGGCAGGCTGCCGACCAGCACGATCGCATCGGCCACGGGCGGGGTGCCGTTGGTCGCCAGCGCGCCGACCCGGAACGCCAGCGCCTCGTCGGTGGGCAGCGTCAGCCCGGTCGCCAGCCGTGCGCCCAGCGGGACCTCACGTGCGGTGCCGAACTCGTGGGTGACGGCGATGTCGCCGGCGTCGATGCGGGTCCACAGGGGCTCGTGGTTCGCCGTCGCCGGCGGCGTGAACGGCCGGAACTCCTCCGTCGTCACCTCGGCGATGTCGGCGGGGACGCCGCCCAGGGTCGTGGTGGTGATGGTGACGGCGGCGACGTGCTGGACACCGTCGAGGGTCGACAGCAGCTCGCGCACCGTGGGCTCGGTCGTGGCGGTCACGTCGACCACGACCGCGGCCCGGCTGGTCGTGACCGTCTGGAAGGGCACGCGGGGCGGTGGTGTCACGGTGTCGAGGGATGACGTCGTGGCCACCGGCACGGGTACGCCGGTCTGCCCGGCGCCCGGGGCGATCCTGACGGGCACCGTCGGGGTCTTGTCCAGCCGTGTGCTGGCGAGCACCGGCCCGAGCGGCTCGGCACCGCGCGCCTGCAGCACGGTCAGGCCGGTCGCCAGCAGAGCGACCGCCAGCACCCCGATGGTCAGCCGGACGCCGACGCCTGACGTCGTCGGCCGGGGACGCAGGATCCGCCTCGTGCTCATCGGAGGGGAACGGTACCGCC
>JBFKGB010000003.1:0-29036 GCA_041633535.1 Euzebya sp.
CACCCGACGACCCGGATCAGCCGCCCATCCCGTTCTGACCATCCCGCACAACCCCAGCACACGCCATGAGCCCGCCAGCCGGGCTCAGCGGCGCGCGCACGCAAGGGAGCAGCCGACCATCGTGCTCCGCGGCGGTCGCAGCCCGGTTCGATGACGAGGTATGCAGGCTGGCTCGCGACCGCCGGCCTCCAACCTGGATGCTCGACGACGCATCGGACCTCAGCGCGCCTCCGCCGCTGCACCCACCTTCGTCAGGAAGCGGTTCAGGGCGTCGTTGAACATGGCGGGGTCCTCCAGGTTCATGACGTGTCCGAGTCGCGGCAGCACCCACAGGTCAGCGCCTGGAATCCGCTGGTACAGCCCCTCACGGACCGATCGTGTGGCCCGAGCGTCCCGCTCGCCGTAGAGCAGCAGCGTCGGCACGTCGATGTGGGGCAGCACCTCCCGTAGATCGGCCGCTGCGAACGCCTCGAGCATGGGCACCATCCCCGCCGGCCGCGTGTCGCACATGACCGTACGCAGCGCATCCACGACGCCGTCCGGTGGATCCGTGCCGAACATCCCCGGCAGGTACTCCTCGGCCCATTCAACCGATGGCCTACCGGCGTCGCGCAGAGCTGAGGTCCGACGCTGCGCCACCTGGTCGGGGGGCAGCGACCCCGCCCAGCCGGCGTATGCGCCGGCCAGGACCAGCGATGCGGGCAGACGGGGTTGTTGGCGGTAGAGCTCGATGGCCAGACCGGCGCCGAACGACAGGCCCACCACATGAGGGCGGGCGTCGGTGACCTGCTCGATGACACCGGTCAGGCACTCGGCGTAGTCGGGCAGCCGCCATGACACCGGTGGATCATCGGACGCCCCGCACCCTGGCGCGTCCCATGCGACCACGGTCCAGCGGTCTGCCAGCGACTCCATCTGGGGCGCCCAGACGCGGCTGTCGGCCATCCCACCGTGGAGCAGCACCAGCGGGGGACCATGGCCCACCGAGCGGTAGGCGATGTTCAGTCCAAGACTCTCGACGTGGCGCATGGCGTGCTCCAGGTGTGACGACCCTGGCCGAGGGTGCCGTCAGGTCGATCCTGACCGACGTCCGGGACCGGTTCAAGCCCTCGCCGGATGCGCTCGCCGAACGTGATCGCGTCCCCTGCGACGAGCGGCGATCAGACACACAGGGTCAGGCACACCGGCCGTCAGCCGGCTGGGCGTCGTCGTCGGGACCGTGCCGCCCTCGCACATGGCGGTCCCAGCCGAACAGCGCCCGACCGACAGCGCCCCCCGGACAGCGCCCCCCGGACAGCGCCCCCGAGCAGCGCCGGGCCGGACGACGGCGAACGGGCAGCGGCGACCGACGAACCGGCCGTCACCGCCTACCATCTGCCGCAGCCATGGACCCTGATGAGCTTCGCGCCGCCCTGACCCTCACCGCCGACGGCCTGATCCCCGCCATCGTGCAGCAGCACGACACCGGCGAGGTCCTCATGATGGCCTGGATGACGCCCGAGACGCTGGCCGAGACCATCGAGCGTGGCGAGACCGTGTTCTGGTCCCGCTCGCGCAACGAGCGCTGGCACAAGGGCGCCACCAGCGGGAACACGCAGACGCTGAAGGGCATCCAGGTGGACTGCGACGCCGACGTGCTGCTGGTCAAGGTCG
This sequence comes from Euzebya sp., assembly GCA_041633535.1. GTDB lineage: Bacteria > Actinomycetota > Nitriliruptoria > Euzebyales > Euzebyaceae > Euzebya. The sequence continues at coordinate 1,654 of JBFKGB010000003.1, forward strand.
ATCAGGGCGCCGACGGCGTCGCCTGTCACACGGGGGCCCGGACCTGCTTCCGCCCCCTGGCCGGGCTGCTGCCGGCCGACCCGACGCGCGTCGACATCCCGTGACGACGACCGACACGACCTACCGGCCAGCGCTGCGGGACTACGTCGACCTGGCCGCCGACCACGTCCTGGTCCCCGTCGTCCGTGAGGTCCTGGCCGACGTGTCCACGCCCGTCGGCGTCTACACCCAGCTGCGGCAGGCGGGTCACGCCTCCTTCCTGCTGGAGTCCGTCGAGCACGGCGAGCGCTGGGGCCGCTACTCCTTCATCGGGCTGGACCCGCTGATCGAGCTGCGGGCCGTCGGCGGACGCGTCGACGTGACCGGCGACGTCCCCGCCACCGTGACCGACGCCGCCGCCACCGGCGACCCGCTGGCGACGGCCCAGGCGATCCTGGACTGGCTGACCGTGCCCGACCTGCCGGACCTGCCGCCGTTGTTCGCCGGCCTGGTCGGCTACCTGGGCTGGGACGTGGTCCGGTTCATCGAGGACCTGCCCGACTCGACGACCGACGACCGCGGCTGGGACGACGCCAGGCTGATGGTGCCTGGCCAGGTCGTGGCCTTCGACCACCTGCGGCAGCGGCTGGTCGTGGTCACCAACACCCTGCCGGGTGCCGACCCCGAGGGCAGCCGCGCGCGGGCCACCGCTGCCGGCGACGTCCTGGTGGCCAGGCTGGCCGCGCCCGTCCCCGCTCCGGTCATCCCACCACCGACCCCCAGCCGGGTCTCCGACGCCCAGGCGAACATGACGCAGGCGGACTACGAGCAGGCCGTCGAGCGCGCCAAGCGGTACATCGAGGCGGGCGACGCCTTCCAGGTCGTGCCCTCCCAGCGGTTCGCCCTGGACACCGACGTCGACCCGCTGGCAGTGCACCGGGTGCTGCGGGTCATCAACCCCAGCCCGTACATGTACCTGTTCGACTACGGCGACCTGCAGATCGTCGGCTCCTCGCCCGAGGCGCTGGTCACCGTGAACGAGGGACGGGCCCAGATCTGGCCCATCGCGGGGTCCCGGCCGCGGGGGGCGACGCCGCAGGAGGACGCGGCGCTGGAGGCCGACCTGCTGGCCGACGAGAAGGAGCGGGCCGAGCACGTGATGCTGGTCGACCTGGCCCGCAACGACCTGGGCCGGATCTCGGAGACCGCCAGCGTCACCGTCGACGACTTCATGTCCGTCGTGCGCTACAGCCACATCATGCACATCGTCAGCCGCGTCTCGGGCCGCGTGCGGCAGGGGATGGGACCGATCGACGTGATCCGGGCCACGTTCCCCGCCGGCACCCTCAGCGGTGCGCCGAAGGTCCGGGCGATGGAGATCATCGACGAGCTCGAGCCGACCCGACGCGGCATCTACGGCGGCGGGATCGGCTACATCGACCCGGCGGGCAACGCGGACCTGTGCATCGCGATCCGCACCCTGGTGTTCCACGAGGGCACGGCCTACGTGCAGGCGGGCGCCGGCGTCGTCGCCGACAGCGTCCCGACAACCGAGCACGAGGAGACCCGCAACAAGGCGATGGCCCTGCTCAGCGCGGTCAGGGCTGCCGAGGCGTGGGCCGGCGGCGCACCCGGGACCAGCCCCGGTGACGGATCCGACGCCCGCCCCGACACCGGGGACGCGCCGTGAACCTGCGTGCAGCTGCGCTGCTGATGCTGCTGGCGAGCCTGGTCCTGATCGGCGCGACCGTCTCGGACTGGGCGGTCATCGATGTCACGCAGACCTTCGAGGCCGACGGCGGTGCCGGGCAGGCCGACATCGCGGTGATCGAGCAGACCGAGGCCGTCAACGGCGCCCAGGCCGCCGGTGGCCTGCTGGCCGTCGGTCTGGCCGGGATGGTCCTGGCGGGCCTGCAGGCCCGGTACCGCCGGGCCGCGGTGGCCGGGCCGGTGCTGGCGGCCGTGGGGACCGTGATGCTGGTCGAGGGCTGGCCGCAGGAGGGCGTCGTCGGGACCGGTCCGTTCCTGGCCGGTGCCGCGCTGGCCGCGTTCCTGGGCCTGTCCCTGGCGGTGCTGACCCGGCCCCAGCCGGTCGACGACACCCTGCCGGACCCGCAGCCGTCCAGGTTCACCGTCGAGGCGGCCCGTGGCGATGCCGATGTACCGGTCGAGCAGATGGACGAATGGGAGCTCGCCGTGGCCGATGAGGACGACGTGGACATGACCCGACAGGACGACCGATGACCCGCCTGGCGGCGCTCGACCTGGGGTCCAACTCCTTCCACCTGCTGGTCGCCGACACGCGACCGCGTGGACGCATCAAGCGCGTGCGCACCCGGAAGCTGACGATCCGCCTGGGTGAGCCGGTGTCGCGCACCGGCAAGCTCGGCGAGGAGGCCTACCAGCGCGCGGTCGACGCCTTCGCCAGCCTCGTCGCGATCGCCGACGACGAGGGCGCCGAGCAGATCATCGCCGTCGCCACCGAGGCGTTGCGGGTCGCCGAGGACGGGGCGGCGTTCCGCGAGCAGATGCTGGCTGACCACGGCATCCCGATCCAGCTGCTGACCGGCCTGGACGAGGCCGGGCTGTCCCTGCGGGGGATGGCCTGCGCGATGAACCTGCCGCCCGAGGAGCAGATCCTGGGCCTGGACCTGGGCGGAGGGTCGTTGGAGGTGGCGCTGGGCGGCACCACCGGGCTGGTCTCGGGTGTGTCCCTGCCGCTGGGGGGCGCCAAGCTGATCGACCAGATCTCCGACCCGCCACGCCTGCACGAGCAGGCGGCCCTGCACCGTCACGCCATGGACCTGCTGCAGCCCGCCGCCGACGAGATCATGTCCCACCGCGGCGAGGACGCCGGTGCGCTGACCGCCTACGGCACCGCCGGCACGATCCGCGACATGGGCCGGCTGGGCCTGACGCTGGCCGGCGGCGCAGCCCCCGCGAAGGTCCGCGGCCTGATGGTCAGCCGTGACCAGCTGGAGCTCGCCTACTCCAAGCTGTGCTCGCTGGACGTCCACGACCGCATGGATCTTCCCGGCGTGTCCTCCAAGCGTGCCGACCTGCTGCCCGGGGCCGGCGTCGCCGTCCTCGCGACCATGCAGGCGTTCAACCTGTCGTCGCTGACCCTGTGCGACTGGGGCCTGCGGGAGGGCGTCCTGCTGGACGTCGCCGTCGGCCGCGGTGCCGCGGGCGGGGACATCGTGGATCTTCAGAAGGTGGTCGACCGATGAGGTCAGGGTTCCTGCAGACGGTGTGCGCCGAGGCGCTGGAACGGATCGCAGCCGACCGGGCCGAGGAGGCCGACGACACGCTGATCGCCCGTGCCCAGGCCACGCCCGCACCGCCGGGGTTCGCCGCGGCGTTGGCACAGCCCGGCGTGCGGGTCATCACCGAGGTGAAGCGGGCCAGCCCCTCACGCGGGCACATGAGCGACATCCCCGACGCCGCCGCGCTGGCGCGGCAGTACGTCGACGGCGGCGCCGCCGCCATCAGCGTCCTGACCGAGCCCGCCCACTTCGAGGGTGCCCTGGCCGACCTGGTCGCCGTGTCGGCGGCGGTCGCCGCCCCGACCCTCCGCAAGGACTTCATCGTCGACGCCTACCAGGTGTGGCAGGCCCGGGCCGCCGGTGCCGCCGCCGTGCTGCTGATCGTCGCCGCCCTGGACGACGCCACCCTGACCGACCTGGTCATGGCAGCCGACACCGCCGGTCTGGACGTGCTGGTCGAGACCCACAGCGCCGAGGAGATCCGTCGGGCCGTGCAGGCCCACCGGGCGGCCGACACCGGACGCACCCTGGTCCTGGGCGTCAACGCGCGTGACCTCGTCACCCTCGAGGTGGACCGGGACCACATCGCCCGTGTCCGCGAGCAGGCGGACCTGCCGTCCGACGCCCTGCTGGTCGCCGAGAGCGGCATCCGTGGGCCCGAGGACGTCGCGGCATACCGGACGGTCGGCGCCGACGCGGTGCTGGTCGGCGAGCACGTCGCCACCGCTCCTGACCCGCAGGTTGCCGTGGCCGCACTCGTCGCTGTCGGTGCGGGAAGCCTCCCGTAGCCTTGACCACCGCACCCACCCAGGAGATGGCACTTCGATGACGACCCTCGACACACAGCCCCCCGTGGACCGCGGGGCCCCCCAGTTCGGGCGGTTCGGCGGGCAGTACGTCCCCGAGGCGCTCATGGGTGCCCTCGACGAGCTCGACGCCGCCTTCACCGACGCCATGGCCGACCAGGCGTTCCTGGACGAGATGGAGTACCTGCGTCGCCAGTACGGCGGTCGTCCGACCCCGCTGTACCGCGCCGACCGGCTGACCGAGCACGGTGGCGGCGCCACGATCTACCTGAAGCGCGAGGACCTGGCCCACACCGGCAGCCACAAGCTGTGCAACGTGCTGGGGCAGGGCCTGCTGGCCAAGCGCATGGGCAAGCCGCGGCTGATCGCCGAGACCGGCGCCGGCCAGCACGGCGTCGCCACCGCCACCATCGCGGCGCTGCTGGGCATGGAGTGCGTGGTCTACATGGGCGAGGAGGACTGCCGCCGGCAGCGCCTCAACGTCGTCCGCATGCGCCTGATGGGCGCCGAGGTCGTCCCGGTCACGTCGGGCACCCGCACGCTGAAGGACGCCATCAACGAGGCGATGCGCGACTGGGTCACCAACGTCGAGGACACCCACTACCTGATCGGGTCGGTCATGGGGCCCCACCCGTTCCCCACGATGGTCCGGGACTTCGTGAAGGTCATCGGCGAGGAGATCAAGGGGCAGCTGCACGACGTCGAGGGTCGCCTGCCCGACGCCGTCGTCGCCTGCGTCGGCGGCGGCTCCAACGCCATGGGCGCCTTCTACGACTTCATCGGCGACGAGTCCGTCCGGCTGGTCGGCGTCGAGGCCGCCGGCTCGGGGATCTCCAGCGGGCGGCACTCCGCCACGATCGGCGGTGGCACCGAGGGCATCCTGCACGGCGCCCGCACGATCGTGCTGCAGGACGACTACGGCCAGGTGATCCCCACCCACTCCATCTCGGCGGGGCTGGACTACCCGGGCATCGGCGCCGAGCACGCCTGGCTGGCCGACACCGGCCGGGCCGAGTACGTGTCGGCCACCGACGCCGAGGCCCTGGACGGCTTCAAGCTGGTCAGCGAGCTGGAGGGCATCATCCCGGCGCTGGAGCCGGCCCACGCCGTGATCCCGACCCTGCGCCTGGCCAAGGAGATCGGTGAGGGCGGCGTCGTCGTGCTGAACATGTCGGGTCGTGGCGACAAGGACGTCGACGAGGTGTCCCGTGTGCTGGAGATGACCGACGTCGTGCCGACCGACGAGGACCTGTGATGGCGGTCGCCGAGAGGATCGCCGCGGTCAACGCCGAGGGCCGCGCCGCCCTGATCATCTACCTGCCGGCCGGCTACCCCGACATGGCCGGGTCACAGGCGTGCATGGAGGCCGCGGTCGAGGGAGGGGCGGACCTCATCGAGGTCGGCTTCCCCTACTCCGACCCGTTGATGGACGGCCCCGACATCCAGAAGGCCAACCAGGTCGCGCTGGACGCCGGGTACACGCCTGCCGACGACATCGCGATGTGTGCCGCGCTGACCGGCTCGATCGGTGTGCCCGCGCTGGTGATGACCTACTTCAACATCGCCTGGCACTACGGGGGCACGGAGAAGCTGGAGGACTTCGCCCGCGACTGTGCGGCTGCAGGTCTGGCCGGCGCGATCCTCCCGGACCTGCCCGCCATCGAGGGTGCCGACTGGCGGCGGATCGCCGGTGACCACGGCCTGCAGACCGTGTTCCTCGCCTCGCCCACCACCACCGACGAGCGGATCTCCGCCGTCGCCGACGCCTCGACCGGGTTCGTCTACGCGACCTCCACCATGGGGGTCACCGGCGTCCGGCAGTCGCTGTCCGACCGCGCGGCGCCCCTGGTGGCCCGGATCCGACCCCTCACCGACAAGCCGGTGTGCGTCGGCATCGGCGTGTCCACCGCCGCCCACGCCGAGGAGGTCGCGGGCTTCGCCGACGGCGTCATCGTCGGGTCCGCAGCCGTCCGCGCTGCTGGCGCGGACGGCCCGAAGGGCGTCAAGGCCCTCGTCGAGCAGCTGGCCGAGGGTGTCCGGCGGGCCGAGCGCAGCTGACCTGCCCCTCGACCGTCGGGCGTCCGTGCGCTAGACCCTGAGCATGCGGAGCGTGCTGATCCTGGTCGTCGCCCTCGTCATGAGCGGCTGTGCAGGGGAGGAACCGGCCGACACCGGGTCGGACGACCCGGGCCAGGCTGCGGTGGCGGACGCGACCGCCACCGCCGACCCCAAGGAGCCGGCGCAGGTCACGTTGCCCGAGGGCGCGGCGGCCCCGACCGACGACCCGTCCGCGCTGCCGGACCCGCCGACGGACGCCGCATCCGCGTCCGAGCCGACGCCGACCGACGAGGTTCCCGACGTCCCCGACGGGCGCTACGTCCGCATCGACGCGGTCGCCCTGGACGGCCAGGCGGCGGGTGCCTACAGCGTGACGTTCGAGCCCTTCGGGTTCCAGCCGCTTATCGGCCCCGGTCCGGAGGACTTCCACGTCCACTTCTTCTTCGACACCGTCGCGCCGGAGGACGCCGGCACGAACGGCCAGCCACCGGGGGAGTGGTTCCTGTACGACGGCCCGTCGCCGTTCACCGGCTACACCGTGGCCGACCGGCCTGAGGGCGCCACCCGGATGTGTGCGCTGGTCGCCGACGCGGCCCACGCCATCACCGTCGGCACCGGCAACTGCGTGGACCTGCCCTAGGCGACTCAGCGCACGCGGGCGGCGATCAGCAGGGCCAGGGCGGCATGGGCGCTCCATGCAGCGGTCCGGACCCAGTTGGTGCTGACCAGACGGCGGATCGCGGTGGTGTCCATGCCGTCGGACAGGACCGTGTGCTGCGGCACCGACAGCCCGACGGTCGAGACCACGGTCACGCCGGCCGCGGCCAGCGCGGTGAGCGCCAGCCAGCGGGGGACCCCCGCCGGCGGGCTCGCGACGAGGGCCAGCGACGACGCCCCCTGCACCGCCCAGGGCAGCAGGATCAGCACCGAGATCCGGCGCTGGTGCTCGGCCATGTAGGCGGTGAAGGTGCCCTCGCCGACCTGCTCGAACAGGGGGTAGTGGACGGTCTGGACCGTCCAGATCATGCCTGCCATGAACACGGTCGAGGCGACGTTGGCGGCGACCACGGGCGTCATGCTCAGGCGGCCTCCCGGCCGACACGCAGGTCGGCGATGACGGCGCGGGCCGCCTCCACACCCGAGCGGATCGCCCCCTCGATGGACGCGGCGGCCATGTGGTCACCGGCCAGGTAGCGCCGACGTCCCAGGCGGATCGCCGTCTCGGTCAGCGTCGGCTGCGCCGGCTGACCGTGGGGGATCTCGTAGCCCTCCAGCAGGTTCCAGCGGTCCACCTGTGCGCCGAACACGCGCCGCATGTGGGCACGGACGTCAGCGTCCAGCCGGCGCGGGTCGCCGGTCGCGGGGCCGCCCGACATGTTGACGCTGACCAGGTGCCAGCCGGCGGGGGCGTAGGTGGGGGCGGCCAGGCTGGGCACGGCGACGTGGGTGACGGGGCCCTCCCCGCTGCCGTTGAGGACCAGGATCGGCTCCTCCAGCGGCGCCGCCTGGCTGGCGTAGTACAGGCACGCCGCCGACTTCTGTCCACGGTCCAACGACGGCATGTCCAGCAGCCGCGCTGCGGACGGCGCATCGGTCGCGATGACGACGACCTCGGCGTCCACCTCGTCCAGCCGCTGGACCCTGTGGTCCAGCTGCAGGTCCAGCCCTGCGGCCAGCTGGTCGCTGATCGCCTGCATGCCCAGGGAGGGGATGGCGGCGTCACCCATGAAGAAGGCGCGCATCAGCACCCGGGTCACGCGTGCCGACGTCGCCAGGTCGGGGTCCAGCAGGACGCCGGCCAGGAAGGGGCGGAAGAAGCTGTCGATGATGCGGTCGCTGAACCCCTCCCCCCGCAGCCACTGCAGGGTCGACTCCTCGGTGGCGGCCATCAGGCGACGGCCGGGTGTGCTCAGCAGCCGCTGGCGCAGCCGCGCCAGACGCAGCTTGTCCAGCGGTGTGCCGACCGGCGCCAGGGCCGCGGCCAGGGTGTGGGGGATGGGCGAGCGGAACGGGTCGGCCAGTCGCTGCAGCGCCGTGCCGTCCCACACCAGCGCACCGGGGGAGAAGGCACGCAGGTCCAGCGCCCGTGTGTCCAGCACCTGCTGGGCGGTGGGGTAGGCCGTCAGCATCACCTGGAAGCCGCGGTCCAGCCGGAAGCCGTCGACGATGTCGGTCCTGACCCTGCCGCCGACGCCGTCGCCGGCCTCCATCACCCTGACCGACAGCCCTGCGCCGACCAGCGTCCGTGCCGCGGTGAGCCCGGCCAGGCCGGCACCGACGACGACGACGTCGGTGCTCACCTGTCCAGCACCTGACGCAGCGCGGGACCCAGGTTGGTGAACTCGAAGGTGTAGCCGGCCTCCAGCAGACGAGTCGGCTCGACCCGCTGGCTGTTGAACAGCAGCGCGTCGGCGAGCTCACCCAGGATCAGCTTGGGGCCGAAGGCGGGGACGGGCAGCAGCGCCGGTCGGCCCAGCACCTCGCCCAGCACCTCGGTGAACTGCGCGTTGGTGGTCGGGTTGGGACCGGTGACGTTGTAGGCGCCCTCGACGTCGTCGTTCTCAAGGGCCCAGCGGATCATGCCGGACACGTCGTCGATGGCGACCCACGGCCAGTACTGCTCGCCCGAGCCGAACCGACCGCCCAGCCCCAGCCGGAACAGCGGCAGCATCTTCTGCAGCGCCCCGCCGTCGGGGTCCAGCACGATGCCCAGCCGGGGGTGGACGACACGGATGCCGGCGGTGCGCGCGGGCTCGGCGGCGGCCTCCCATGCCGCGACCACCGTCGCCAGGAAGTCGTCGGCGGGCGGGGTCGACTCGGTGATGACCTCGTCGCCGCGGTCGCCGTACAGGCCGACGGCGCTGGCGCTGATGAGGGTCCGGGGACCGCCGTCCGCCTTGGCCATCGCCTCGGCGATCGTCGTGGTGCCGTCGACGCGGCTGTCCATGATCCGGCGCTTCTGGGCGTCGGTCCAGCGGCCGGCGCCGATCGACTCGCCGGCCAGGTGCACGACGGCGTCGATCCCGCGAAGGGCCGCCGGGTCCAGCGGCCCGGTCGTCCGCCACAGGATGTCGGAGCCCGTCGGGTCACGTCGGACCATCCGCACGACCTCGTGGCCGGCGCCGTGCAGGTCCTTGACGAGGCGCTCGCCGACGAGGCCGGTCGAGCCGGTGATGGCGATCTTCATGGTGTTCTGGGTCCCTTCAGGTGGTGGTCGTCGCAGCGACCAGCACGTTGTCACGTCCGTGGTGTGATACCCACGGCTTGACCTGACCATACGGACTCCGCGGGTAGGCTATGGAGACCGTCACACCGGCCCCTGTAGTCCAACGGCAGAGACACACGACTCAAACTCGTGCCAGTGTGGGTTCGAATCCCACCGGGGGTACCACGACCAGTGGAAGGGTTGGCATGTTCGGCAGCAGACGCGCGCGTGCCCAGAAGCGGGTGACCGCGCTGGCACGCGACATCGCGGCGGCCCGGGCACGCCTGGGTGTGCTGGAGGAGCAGGTGACGTTCCTCGAGCAGGTCGAGTCCGACGCCCAGACCGACGCGGTCGTCACCGGCGACCCGCGCGAGCACCGCAGCGCCAGGTCGGACCTGGAGCGGGCACGACGCGAGCGGCAGGAGGTCATCGACCGCATCGCCCGGCTCGGTGAGCGGCAGGACCAGCTGCTCGAGGGCCTGCTGGACTGACCTCGTCGCCGGTGCGGCTAGATTGAGCCCGCAACTTCCACCCATCGATCCCCCACGAAAGTCGGAGTCGTATGACTGACGCAGCCGCCGCGCCCATCCGGGTCCTCATCGCCGAGGACGAGGCGCTGATCCGCCTCGACCTGAAGGAGATGCTCCTGGAGGAGGGGTTCGACGTCGTCGCCGAGGTCAGCGATGGCGCCACGGCGGTGCGCATGGCCCGCGAGCTGCGCCCCGACCTGTGCATCCTCGACCTGAAGATGCCGGTGATGGACGGTATCCAGGCGGCCGAGCAGATCACCAGCGAGCGGGTCTCCGCGGTGCTGATCCTGACCGCCTTCAGCCAGCGCGACCTGATCGAGAAGGCCCGGCGGGCCGGCGCGATGGCCTACCTGGTCAAGCCGTTCCAGAAGCACGACCTGCTGCCTGCGATCGAGATCGCCGCGGGTCGCTTCAAGGACCTGCAGGGGCTCGAGGCCGAGGTGGGGACGCTCACCGACCGTCTGGAGGCCCGCAAGGTCGTGGACCGCGCCAAGGGTCTGCTGATGGAGCACGAGGACCTGACCGAGCCGGCGGCGTTCCGGTGGTTGCAGAAGCAGGCCATGGAGCAGCGCCTGACCATGAAGATCGTCGCCGAGCAGGTCATCGAGCGGCTCGGGTAGAAGTACTCGGCGCGGCCCCCGACCCGGGCGGTGGTCGGGCCTGCCCTATTACCGCAGTAGTATGTCCGCACGGATGCATGTCCCCGATCTGAAACGAGCGATACCGATGAAGACCATTTCCTCCCGTGTACTGGTGGCGATGATGCTGCTGCTGGCGCTCGGCGCCGCCGCCTGCTCCTCCACCGACGACACCAGCGTCGACGAGGCCATCCAGGACGCTGCGTCCGAGGTCGGTGACGCGATCGACGAGGTCGCCTCCGAGGCCGACGAGGCCCTGTCCGACGCCGAGGACGCTGCGGACGAGGCTGCCGGCGCCGGCGACCTGGGTCTGGCCAGCGAGGGCATGCTGCTGGTCGGCTCCGACATCGCCTTCGAGCCGTTCGAGTCCATCGTCGACGGCGAGCCCGTCGGCTTCGACATCGACCTGATGAACGAGATCGCCTCGCGCATCGGCGTCGAGGTCGAGTACCAGAACACCCCGTTCGACACGATCTTCACGCAGCTGGCCGGCGGTCAGTTCGACGCGATCATCTCGGCGATCACCATCACCGACGAGCGTGACGAGACCATCGACTTCTCCGACCCCTACTTCGCGGCCAACCAGGGCCTCGCGGTCACCGAGGACTCCGACATCACCGGCGTCGCCGACCTGACCGCCGACTCCGTCATCGGTGTCCAGGCCGCCACCACCGGTGCCGACTACGCCCTCGAGAACTTCGCCGACTCCGCCATCCAGGAGTTCCCGACGTCCGTGGACGCCTTCAACGCCCTGGCCTCCGGCCAGATCGACGCCGTCTTCATCGACCTGCCGGTCGTCGGTGGCGCCGTCGAGAACGGTGGCGTGGTGCTGGCCGAGGAGGTCAACACCGACGAGCTGTACGGCATCGGCGTCCAGGAGGGCAACACCGCCCTGGCCGCGGCCATCAACGACGCGCTGGCCTCCATCGTCGAGGACGGGACCTACGCCGAGATCTACGGCACCTGGTTCGAGGGTGACGTGCCGGCCGAGTTCGCCAGCTAGCACCCCAGGTCATCACCGACGCCCCCGCCGATCCGTCGGCGGGGGCATCGTTTTCCCGACGCATCGTCACTCTCCGTCGGCGCCTGTCCACGAGCGCACGCGATGTGTGCGACGATGCGGCCCTTCCTTGGGTCCGCGGGGACCCACCGAGCGATCGAGAACGATGACCGACACCACCGACCGTGTCGACGCCGGAAGCTCCGGCGTCGATCCCCTGGGCCGACGACGGCCACGGGGTTCCGACTCCCAGCCCGCCCTCGCGCTCGTGCTGGGGGTGGCCGCCCTGCTCGCGGCCCCGGTGGTGATCTGGGTCGTCGACGTCGGCATCGGCGGGCTGCTGGTCCCGGCGGTCGGGCTGGCCGCCGGCACGGTCACCAAGCGCTACGCCGCACAGATCGACTACAGCCCGCCCGGCGACCCCGTGATGCGGCGCGCGGAGCTCGGTCGGCTGACCGGCCTGACGGGGATGCTGGTCTTCCTGGTCGGCGGTCTGCTGCGGTGGATCACGACCAACGAGCAGCTGGGGATCCTCCAGGACCTGCTGTTCGACCTGGGGCGCTTCGCCGAGGCGTTCCCCACGCTGCTGGGCGAGGGCCTGCGGATCACCCTGATCGCCTGGGTGATCGCCGTGGTGATCGGACAGATCCTCGGTGTCGTCCTCGCCCTGATGGCGATCTCGCGGCGACGGATAATCCGCGCGCTGGCCATCATCTACATCGACATCTTCCGCGGTCTGCCGGCGATCATCACGATCGTGCTGGTCGGCATCGCGCTGCCGCTGGCCGGCCTGCGGCCCTTCGGACGCAACCCGGTCTTCTACGCATCCTTCGCCCTGGGCCTGGTGGCGACGGCCTACATCGGCGAGATCGTCCGGGCCGGCATCCAGTCCATCGACGAGGGGCAGATGGAGGCCGCCCGCAGCATGGGCATGAGCCATGGGCAGGCGATGCGCCTGATCATCGTCCCCCAGGGCATCCGTCGCGTGGTGCCGCCGCTGACCAACGAGTACATCGCCCTGCTGAAGGACACCTCGCTGATGTTCGTCATCGGGTTGTCGGCGAACTCACGGACGTTCTTCGAAGGCCGTGACCTGTTCCGGGTCGGACAGAACCTGGCGCAGCAGTACGGCAACTACTCACCGGTCGTGCTGGCCGGCATCTTCTACCTGGTGCTCACCATCCCGCTGACCCGGCTGACCAACTACCTGGACCGGCGGCTGCGCAGCGGACGCGGGGTCGACCACACCGGCGAGGACGAGACCCCCGAGCTGCCGAGCGCCGGAGGACAGGCATGAGCGCCCCACACCGCGTCGAGCTGAAGAACCTGCAGAAGTCCTTCGGGACCCTCGACGTCCTGACCGGCATCGACCTGCAGATCCCTGCCGGCGAGGTCGTCGTGATCGTCGGACCCTCCGGGTCCGGCAAGTCCACGATGCTGCGCTGCGTCAACCTGCTGGAGCAGCCCACCGGCGGCCAGGTGCTGCTGGACGGCATCGACATCACCGAGGACGGCGTCAACGTCGACCGGATGCGTCAGCGCGTCGGCATGGTCTTCCAGCACTTCAACCTGTTCCCGCACATGAGCGTGCTTGCGAACGTCACCCTGGCGCTGCGCAAGGTCAAGGGGATGCCGAAGGCGCAGGCCAACGAGATCGGCATGGCCCGCCTGGCCGAGGTCGACCTGGCCCAGAAGGCCGACGTGCGCCCCACCAGCCTGTCCGGTGGACAGAAGCAGCGCGTCGCCATCGCCCGCTCGCTGGCGATGGAGCCCGAGGTCATGCTGTTCGACGAGGTGACCTCTGCTCTGGACCCCGAACTCGTGAAGGGAGTCCTGGACGTCATGTCGAATCTAGCCAGAGCGGGCATGACCATGATGGTCGTGACCCACGAGATGGGTTTCGCCCGCGAGGTCGCCGACCGGGTGATCTTCATGGACGGGGGAGTGGTCGTCGAGGACGGTCCCCCCCGCCAGATCATGGAGAACCCGCAGAGCGAACGCCTCAAGGCCTTCCTGAGTCAGGTCCTGTAACGGGCCCGGTGCAGTACCGTCCCGCCGCCGCTGGACGGCACTGCACACCAACCACGTCAACCACCTGGTCCGCCGTCGGCGGATCGGCATCCACAAGGAGCCATCGTGAGACACCGTCGGCTGACGCCGAGCGTGCGACCCAAGCGCGGGGAGGGCGGACCCCTCGCGGTCCCGCACCTTGCCGTCGCAGCGCTGCTGCTCGTGCTCGGACTGGTCCTGGCCCCCGTGGCCCTCGCCCCTGAGGCGCTGGCCCAGGAACCTGAGGAGGCGATCCTCGGGCGCGTCTTCTCCGGAGGCGGGGCCGACCAGGTCCGCTATCCGGGTGTCACCATCACCGCCTTCGACGCCGACGGCGTCGAGGTCGGGACCGCGGTGACCGACGAGCAGGGCGAGGCGGTCATCCCGCTGCCCGGCCCCGGTGAGTACACCGCGGTGCTGGACACGGCGACCCTCCCGGAGGGGTTCGTGCCGCGCGGCGACGTGGCCGAGCGCACCCAGAACGTGCAGGCGGGGCGCACCGGCAACGCGCTGTTCCCGCTGGCCGAGGCCGGTGAGGACGGTGCGGCCCCGGCCGTGGGTGGGGGCGGACGCAGCTTCTCCGACAAGCTGTCCAGCGTGCCCCAGCTGTTCGTCGACGGCATCAAGCTGGGTTCGATCATCGCGATCACCGCGATCGGCCTCTCGCTGATCTTCGGCACGACCGGTCTGGTGAACTTCGCCCACGGCGAGCTGGTGACGTTCGGCGCGGTGGTGGCCTTCTTCTTCAACGCCTCGCCCGCAGGCCCGCAGATCCACCTGATCCTGGCCGGCCTGATCGCCATCGCCATCGGCGCGTTCGGCGGCAGCGGCATCGAGCGCACGATCTGGGCGCCGCTGCGCAAGCGCGGCGTCGGGCTGATCTCGATGCTGGTGATCTCGATCGGGCTGTCGTTCATCATCCGCAACGTCATCCTGATCATCTACGGCGGCGCCACGCGTCCGTTCACGAACTACAACATCCAGAGCCAGATCAACGTGCTGGGGATCAACATCGTCCCGCGCGACCTGGCCATCATCGGCCTGTCCTTCGCCGTCCTGATCGGCATCGGTCTGATGCTGCAGCGGACCAAGATCGGCAAGGCCCTGCGGGCCGTCGCCGACAACAAGGACCTGGCCGAGTCCTCCGGCATCGACGTCGACAAGGTCATCCGGTTCGTGTGGCTGCTCGGCGGTGGGCTGTCCGCCTTCGGCGGTGTCCTGCTGGGCTCGACCGAGCAGGTCAACGTCAACATGGGCTTCAACCTGCTCCTGCTGATGTTCGCCGGGATGATCCTGGGTGGCATCGGGACGGCGTACGGCGCCATGGTCGGCTCGCTCGTCGTCGGCATCATCAGCCAGGTCTCCACGGCCTTCTTCAGTGTCCAGCTCAAGTTCGTCTGGGCGCTGCTCATCCTCATCATCGTCCTGCTGATCAAGCCCCAGGGCCTGCTCGGCAAGGCCGAGCGGTTCGGCTAGGAGCACCACCAGATGGAACTCGGAAACGTATTCATCGACGGGATGCGCGCCGCCCTCGGCGTGGAGGCCGTCGTCTTCGCCCTGGCCGCGATCGGCCTGAACATCCACTTCGGCTACACCGGGCTGCTCAACTTCGGGCAGGTGGGCTTCATGCTCCTCGGCGCCTACGGCGTGGCGATCATGGCGCGGGCCTGCCCCGACGTCGCCGCCACCCAGACGGCGGCCAACCAGATCGGTCCATGTGGCCAGCCGCTGCTGTACGGCGTGATCCTCTCGATCGTGCTGGCCGTGATCCTGGCCCTGCTGCTGGGCGGGCCCACGCTGCGGCTGCGCAGCGACTACCTGGCCATCACCACCATCGCGGCCGGTGAGATCCTGCGGTTCGTCTTCCGCTCCGACACCGCCGCCCCCCTCACCAACTCGGTGTTCGGCATCCAGCAGTTCGCCGGCGACTTCTTCGCGATCAACCCGATCCCGCCGGGCAACTACTTCGGACAGCTGAACTACTCCCACCAGCAGCTGTGGACGATGCTCGTCGGATGGTCGCTGGTGGCCCTGCTGACCCTGTGGACCTTCCTGCTGATGCGGTCGCCGTGGGGTCGTGTGCTGAAGTCCATCCGCGAGGACGAGGACGCGGCGCGTGCGCTGGGCAAGAACGTGTTCAGCTACAAGATGCAGGCCCTGATCCTGGGCGGCGTCTTCGGTGCGCTGGGCGGCGTCTTCCTGGCCATGGGGACCCAGGCCGTCGCGCCCGACACCTACATCCCCGTCCGGACCTTCTTCGCCTACGTCATCATCATCCTCGGCGGCGCCGGAACCATCTGGGGTCCGATCATCGGGACGATCATCTTCCTGTTCCTGACCTCGGGCCTGGAGACCCTGCTGCGCGAGCTGATCCAGGGCGGCGTGATCTCCGAGAGCATCATCGCCCTCCCCGAGGTCGGGCCCATCCGCTTCATCATGGTCGGCCTGATGCTGGCGCTGCTCATGGCCTTCAGGCCTCAGGGCATCTTCGGCAACAAGGAGGAGATGTTGCTCGATGCGCGCTGACATCCCGACCCCCGCCGCCACGACCGTGGAGGAGCAGCAGTGACCGAGACCACCCCCTTCGTCAACGAGAGGACCCTCGCCTCACGCGAGGCGATGTCCACCGTCGAGCAGCGCCCCGGCGTGCCGAAGCCCGACCCGATCCTGATCGTGGACGGCGTCAAGCGGCACTTCGGCGGTCTGACCGCCGTGGACGTCGAGCACCTCGAGATCCAGCGCGGTCTGATCACCGCGCTGATCGGCCCGAACGGTGCCGGCAAGACGACCTTCTTCAACCTGATGACCGGCTTCGACGCCCCCAACGAGGGCACCTGGTCCTTCGACGGCCACGACCTGGGTGGCGTCAGCGCCCACAAGGTCGCGGGATACGGCATGGTCCGGACCTTCCAGCTGACCAAGTCCCTCAACCGCATGAGCGTCATCGAGAACATGCGGCTGGCCGGCACCGGGCAGAAGGGCGAGAAGTTCCTGCCCGCCATCATCCCCGGGATGTGGCGCAAGCAGGAGGCCGAGATCACCGAGCGCGCAGACCACCTGCTGGAGCGCTTCAAGCTGGACGCCAAGCGCGAGGACCTCGCCGGCACCTTGTCCGGTGGCCAGCGCAAGCTGCTGGAGATGGCCCGCGCCCTGATGGTCGAGCCCGACCTGGTGTGCCTGGACGAGCCGATGGCCGGCGTGAACCCGGCCCTGGTCCAGTCGTTGCTGGGGCACGTCAAGAGCCTGCGCGACGAGCTGGGCATGACCGTCGTGTTCGTCGAGCACGACATGGACGTCGTCATGGACATCTCCGACTGGGTCGTCGTCATGGCCGAGGGCCGGGTCATCGCCGAGGGTCCACCCGAGTCCATCGGGAAGAACGAGACGGTGATCCGCGCCTACCTGGGCGGGTCCGAGGGTGAGGGCGAGGTCGCCCTGTCCGACATCGAGGCCGAGGAGGGATCCGCATGAGCGGTGCAGGGACCGACAGGGGGCGTACCGCGCAGGTGCTGTCCGTCGCGGGGACACCCCCGACGGCGGACGAGTCGATCCTGTACGCCGAGGAGCTGATCGCCGGCTACCTGCCCGGGGTCGACATCCTCAACGGCGCCAACATCCACGTCCGCAAGGGCGAGCTGGTCGGCATCATCGGCCCCAACGGGGCCGGCAAGTCGACCCTCATCAAGGCGATGTTCGGGCTGGTCAACATCCGCAGCGGCAAGGTCGTGCTGCGCGAGTCCGAGATCACCGGGCTGACCGCCCACGAGCTGGTCGACAAGGGGGTCGGCTACGTCCCCCAGACCAAGAACGTGTTCCCCTCCCTGACCATCGAGGAGAACCTCGAGATGGGCGTCTACCTGAAGCCCAGCCTGTACAAGGAGCGCTACGAGTTCGTCGCCGGCCTGTTCCCCAAGCTGGCCGACCGGCGCAAGCAGCGTGCCGGTTCGCTGTCGGGCGGTGAGCGCCAGATGGTCGCGATGGGCCGGGCGCTGATGATGGACCCCAGCGTGCTGTTCCTCGACGAGCCGTCCGCCGGCCTGTCACCCGCCAACCAGGGCGTGGTGTTCCACCGCGTCAAGCAGATCAACGACGCCGGCGTCACCATCGTCATGGTCGAGCAGAACGCCCAGCAGTGCCTGAAGATCTGCGACCGCGGCTACGTCCTGGACCAGGGCCGTGACGCCTACACCGGTACCGGCCCCGAGCTGCTGCACGACCCGAAGGTCATCGAGCTGTACCTGGGGACCCTGGCCAAGAACGAGTGAGCTGCGGGGGAGGGGCGGTCTAGGTGGCCGTCCCTCCGGCGGCCAGCGCCGCCCCCTCGGCGAACTGCTCGGCGTCGATCTGCCCGCTGTAGCGGGCGACGACGGTGCCGTTGTCGTCGGTGAACACCCACATCGGGGTGCCTGACAGCCCCCAGGCCGTCGCGGCCACGTCGGTGGCGTCGACCAGGGTCAGACCTGGGAAGCCCGCATCGGCGAACCACTCGTCCGGCGGCCAGTTGGGCCGCGCCATGTCGTGGAAGGTCGACACGCCGACCAGCTCGACGTCGGCGGGCAGCAGCCCGTCCTCGACCCAGCCGGCGATCAGGGGCAGCTCCTCCTGGCAGTGGGGGCACCAGTGGGCGACGAACACGACGGCCTGGGCCCGGCCCTCCCCGCCGATGGTGACCGCCTCGCCGTCGAAGGTCTGCCCCTGCACCACCGGGGCCGTGACGCCGACGGCAGCGTCCTGCGCGCCGCCTCCGGTCGCGGTGACCAGGGGCGGGGTGTCGGCCGGCGTGGTGGCGACCGCCACACCCAGGGTGTCGTCGGCCCCCTGGACCAGCAGGTGGCCCAGCCCGCCGACGAGGGCGATGCCGACGACGGTCGCCAGCACGAGGAACACCCGACGGCGTGCGCCCTCACGGCGCTGCTGGGCGGCCTGGGCCTGCAGGCGTTCCGCCCGTCGGGCCTTCTGTCGATCACGCTTGCGCTCGGCGGTCCCGGTGCTCATGCGGTCAGCTCCTCGCGGGTGTCGGTCTCGGTGTCGGTACCTGTGTCGGCGGCGGGACGGCGGCCCAGCCATGCGGCGGTCAGCGCGACGAGGAACGCCGAGCCCGCCATGACCGGGATGGTGATGACGCCGAAGCGCTCGATCCAGATGGCCGAGCAGGGGTTCGTCGGGTCGCACGTCGCGCCCGCCGCGGGCAACCGCTGGACGATGACGTGCCAGATGCTGGTGGCCAGCCCCATGACGATCAGCGGGACCGCGTAGGCCCACACGTCGGTGCGGCGGCGCAGCAGGGCGACCAGCGTGATCACCGCCAGCGGGTACATCAGGATCCGCTGGACCCAGCACAGCTCGCAGGGCACGTAGCCGGCGACCTCGGAGAGGTACAGGCTGCCCACCGTGGCCGTGCCGGTGACGGCGCTGGCGATCTCGACGGCGTGGGGTCTGGCGGCGGCGCGCAGCCCGGGGTGGACCAGCACGCCGACGATCCCGACCCAGGTGCACAGGGTCAGGACGGCGAACAGCCAGGTCATCAGCAGGGTCATGGGGTCACCCGAGGGGTCGGTCGTGCCGTCCCGGGAGTTCCGGGGACGGGCGATCGACGTCGATCCTCGGCGTGGCGGACCACCGGGGCAGGGACCACCGACCCTGCGCGGAGGGGACCACGGGCCCGCTGCATCAGCCTCCCTACCCGCGGGTAGGGTCGAGCCATGATCGCCCTCATCGCCTGGCTCGTCGTCGGCCTGCTGGCCGGACTGCTCGCCAGGGCCCTGGTGCCCGGTCCGCAACGGCTGGGGTGTGCCGGGACGACCGGCCTGGGGCTGCTCGGCAGCGTGGTAGGGGGGACGCTGGCCAACCTGACCTTCGGCGGGTCCCTGCGCCTGGCCACGTCAGGCTTCATCGGCTCGGTCATCGGCGCCGTGGTCGTGCTGGTCCTCGCACGTCTGGTCCAGAAGCGCTAGGACGGGTGCGGGTAGCCTGCCGGGCATGAGCGACGACCCACACTCCCGCGGCGGTCCACCCACCCACGTGATGGCTGGGGCGGGCGAGCCGACGCACGGCGAGCGGGTCAGGACCCTGATGGCCGGCCGGACCGACGGGACCCTGTCGACGATCGCCCTGGACCCGTCCGGCTACCCGTTCGGGTCGATCGTGACGTTCGCGCTGGCCGACGACGGTGCCCCGCTGATCCTCATGAGCACCATGGCCGAGCACGCCCGCAACCTGGACGCCGACGGTCGTGCGTCGCTGATGGTCACCGCGGCGGGGGAGGGGGCGGGACGCCTGGCCGTCGCCCGTGCGACGCTGGTGGGCACGGTCTCACCGGTGCCTGCCGACCAGCAGGCGGCGGCGACCGAGGCCTACATGGCGGTCCACCCCGACGCCTTCTGGGCCCGGTTCCCCGACTTCGGCGTCAGGCGGCTGGACGTCGAGGCCATCCGCTACGTGCGGGGCTTCGGCGAGATGAGCTGGGTCACGCCCGAGTCCTACGCCGCGTCGGAGGCCGACCCGGTGGCCCCCGCGGAGGCCCGGATCGTCGAGCACATGAACGACGACCACGCCGGCTCGCTGGTCGAGATGGTCGCCGCGTTCCTGGACGTCGACGGTGAGGTGCGCGAGGCCCGGATGCTCTCGTGCGACCGCTACGGCTTCGAGGTGCAGCTGACGATGGCACCAGGCGGCCAGCACGACGTCGCCTTCGGCCGAATCGGCTTCCCCCAGCCGCTGACCGCTGCCGACGAGGCCCGTGGGGCGATGGTGGACCTGGTGGCGCGCGCCCGCGCCTGACCCGTCGCGCCGCCGGCCGGACCGTCACCTGACGACGTGTGTCGTCGGGTGTCGGCGGCAGGGCAGGTTGTGGGTCCAGTCACACGCAGGGGTGCCGTTTCGCCTGTCGGAACGCGGTCCGGCGACCGAAGTGTGTGGGACGGGTGTGCTTGTCGTGTGCGTCGGTGCTAGCCTTCCCCGGGCATGAGCACGCTCCTCCTCCTTCGTCGCCGCGGCGGGACCCTCTAAGGCCGGTCCACTCGCCAGCGGAGTCCTCAGCATGCCGGCCGCACCCCCCTGTGAGCCCCTGAGGGAGATCGATGAAGAACACGCAGCAGCCGTCGGCCATGCCCGTCGCGAAGTACGCCCCGTTCCACGAGCAGATCCGGGTCGACGTACCCGACCGCACCTGGCCGTCGAAGCGGATCGAGGTGGCACCCCGGTGGTGCGCCGTCGACCTGCGCGACGGCAACCAGGCGCTGATCGACCCGATGAGCCCGGAGCGCAAGCGTCGCATGTTCGACCTGCTGGTCGGCATGGGCTACAAGGAGATCGAGGTCGGCTTCCCCGCCGCCAGCCAGACCGACTTCGACTTCGTGCGCGACCTGATCACCGACGACGCCATCCCCGACGACGTCACGATCCAGGTGCTGACGCAGTGCCGTGACGAGCTGATCCAGCGCACGTTCGAGTCCATCGAGGGTGCCGACCGGGCGATCGTGCACTTCTACAACTCGACCTCGACCCTGCAGCGCAAGGTCGTGTTCAACACCGACATGGACGGGATCGTCGACATCGCGCTGAAGGGCGCTCGACTGGTGAAGAAGCTGGCCGAGGCCTCCCCGGCCGACATCTACTTCGAGTACAGCCCGGAGTCCTACACCGG
The DNA here is from genome assembly GCA_041633535.1 of Euzebya sp. GTDB lineage: Bacteria > Actinomycetota > Nitriliruptoria > Euzebyales > Euzebyaceae > Euzebya. The sequence continues at coordinate 22,830 of JBFKGB010000003.1, forward strand.
GACGGAGCTGGAGTTCGCCGCCCGGGTGTCCAACGAGGTGCTGGCGGTCATGGAGCCGACGCCGGACCACAAGATGATCATCAACCTGCCGGCGACGGTCGAGATGGCCACGCCCAACGTGTACGCGGACTCCATCGAGTGGATGAACCGCAACCTGGCGATGCGGGACTCGGTCATCCTGAGCCTGCACCCCCACAACGACCGGGGGACCGCGGTCGCGGCGGCGGAGCTGGGGTACCTGGCCGGCGCCGACCGGATCGAGGGCTGCCTGTTCGGCAACGGCGAGCGGACCGGCAACGTCTGCCTGGTCACGCTGGGGCTGAACATGTTCAGCCAGGGCGTGGACCCCCAGATCGACTTCGCCGACATCGACCACATCCGCCGGACCGTCGAGTACTGCAACCAGCTGGGCGTCCACGAGCGTCACCCCTACGGCGGCGACCTGGTGTACACGGCGTTCTCGGGCTCCCACCAGGACGCCATCAAGAAGGGCTTCGAGGCGATGGACATCGACGCGGCGGCCGCCGGCGTGTCGACCGACGAGCTGACCTGGGCCGTCCCGTACCTGCCGATCGACCCCAAGGACGTCGGGCGCAGCTACGAGGCCGTCATCCGGGTCAACAGCCAGTCCGGCAAGGGCGGCGTCGCCTACGTGATGCGCAACGAGTTCCACTTCGACCTGCCGCGGCGTCTGCAGATCGAGTTCTCCGGCGTCATCCAGGGCCACACCGACGAGCACGGGGGCGAGGTGACCCCGCAGCAGATGCACGACATCTTCACCGACGAGTACCTGCCGCGGACCACCACGCCGTGGGGACGGTTCCGGATCAACGGGTACAGCCAGGAGTCCTCCAGCGACGGCGAGGACGTCATCCGCGTCGCCGTGTGGGACGACGGCGTGAAGGGCACGATCGAGGGCCGTGGCAACGGGCCCATCAACGCCTTCGTCACGGCGCTGGCGGCCAAGGGCATCGACATGAAGGTGCTGGACTACGCCGAGCACGCCATGAGCAGCGGCGGGGACGCCACCGCAGCCGCCTACGTCGAGTGCCAGTTCGGCGACACGGTCCTGTGGGGCGTCGGTGTGGACCCCAACATCGTCCGTGCCTCGCTGAAGGCCATCATCTCAGCGGTGAACCGCCACCTGGGACGCACGTTCGGCGTCTGACGCCGTGCTCCTCCCTGCCGCGACTGCCTGTTTTCGGGTAGTCAGGCAGGAGGAGGGGGGGACGAGGGCGAAATGACAGGCTTCACGTCTGTCACCCTCATCCCTCGGAGCCGTCATGCGTCGTCCCACGCACCTCACCCTCCTGCTCGTCCTCATGGCGCTCGCCATGGGCACCATGCCCGTCGCCGCACAGGACCAGGGCCAGGATCCAGGCGGCACGATCGTCAAGACCGCCAACGTCCGCGAGATCGCGCAGCACCGCTACACCGGCGGCACCGAGATCGCCTTCGACGGTGACTTCGTCTACGCGGCGCAGTTCAACGGGGTCGACAACCGCAACCAGCTGCCCGACCAGGGGGGCGTGTTCATCTTCCACGTCGGGGACGGCGGGTTCGACCTGGTCGGCCACATCGACTGCTCGGGTACCGACACCTACCCGGTCGTCGTCGAGCCCGGCCTGCTGGCCGTCGGTCACCACTCGAGCGACTGCACGACCGACCAGGCCGCATCACGGACCGCGCCGACGCAGCGCAACAACGGGGTGTACCTCGTCGACGTGTCCGGCATCGACCCGGACGCGACCCTCGAGGGGAACACGATCCGCAACGGGGACCCGCGCATCATCGGCAGCGTCGGCGTCCGGGGCGCGGCCGGCGGCTGGAGCACCCACACCATCACGGTCCACCCCACCAAGCCCTACCTCTACGTCCTGCCCGGCGGCCTGGTCAACGGTGACTCCGCCACGCGGATCATCGACATCTCCGACCCGACCGCGCCACGGCTGGCCGCGACCTTCAGCCACAACCAGGCCGGGTGCCACGACCTGCAGTTCCTGATCGCCGAGGACGGTGAGTTCGCCTTCTGCGCCGGCCTGGGTGAGGTGCAGACGTGGGACGTCACCGACGTCGAGAAGCCCGTCGTCATCGGCTCGATCACCAACCCGGGCATCCAGTTCCCCCACAACGCGGTCCCCAGCCCCGACGGGACGCTGCTGGTCATCAACGACGAGGCCTTCGCCGCCCACGAGTGCCAGACCCAGACCAGCCTGTTCGGCTCGCTGTGGGTCTACGACATCACCGACCGGGCCAACCCCGCGCTGGTCAGCCGGATCGCCCCGCCGGTCGGCGCGTCCGCCGTCGGCTACTCCGGGATGGACCTGGTGGGTGTCGACGGGCGTCCGTTCGGGGTCAACTCCGGGTGGACCCGGTCGTGGTGCGCCGCGCACAACTACAACTTCGTGCCCGGCACCAACACGGTCGTCGCCGGCTGGTTCAACGGTGGCGTGACCGTCGAGGACCTGTCGGACCCGACCACCCCCCGGCGCATCGCCTCGTACCGGGCTGCGCCGTCGATCGTCTACACGGCGCACTTCCACCAGGCCGGTCCCGACCAGCCCGGCCGGATCTACGTCAACGACCTGAACCGCGGGATGGAGGTCCTCGAGGTCGACGGGCTCGTCGCCGGCGACGCCCCCGTGGTCGCCCCGGCACCGACGCCCAGCGGTCTGGCTGACCGCTCGGCCGAGCTGATCCCGCGTGTCCTGCCGCCCCGACCGGTCCGGCTGACCCCCAGCCTGGACAACACCGCGTTCTGCGTCATCCCCTCCGTCTGACCCTCACCACCCCAAGGAGCACCTCCGTGCGCACCCGCATCCTGACCCTCACGGTCACGCTGGTCATGGCCCTGGCCCTGGTCCCACCCGCCTCGGCGCAGCTGCCGTCGATACCGGTCCTCACCACCGACAACGTCGAGGTCGTCGGCGCCGTGCCCGCCGCGTCGGTGGTCGCTGTCACCTTCGACCCCCTGAAGCCCGTGATGTACGCCACGACCCTGTCGGGCTTCGCGACCTTCGACATCAGCGACCCCGAGCTGCCCCTCCCGCTGGGCTTCCTGCCCTTCCCGCACTTCTCCAACGAGAACGTCAAGCTGGGTGTGCGCGAGGACGGCACCCGCTTCATCATGGCCGGCTTCGACCTGGTGGGGTACTCGCCCAACGCCGGGATCACCAACACCCGGGGGACCAGCCGGTTCGTCGTCATCGACGTCACCGACCCGGCCGCCCCCGAGGTCGCCTCGTCGGTCAACGCGACGACCCGCACCCACACGATGTCGTGCGCCAACGCCGCGTGCACCCACGCCTTCACCTCCGGCTCGGGCGGCAAGTTCGACATCTACGACCTGGCCGACATCACCAAGCCCGTGCTGGTGACGACCTACGAGAACGCGCTGCTGGGCGGCAACAACACCTTCCGCGGCGGCGTCGGGCACGACTGGGACATCGACGAGTCGGGCGTCGCCTGGTGGGTCGGCTCCGGTGGGATCGTCGCCTTCGACGTCACCGACCCGACCGACCCGCAGGTCCTGAACTCCAGCGACCACCGCAGCCGTGTCGCGCAGTTCAACAAGTACATCAGCCACAACTCGCAGCGTCCGGACGCCGACGCCTTCACCTCGCGCGCCCCCGGGGACGTCATCGCCGGCGACCTGTCGAACAAGGGCCTGGAGGACCGGGATGCCGCTGACGTCCGCGGCGGTGAGATCCTGTTCGTCACCGAGGAGGACCTGTCCTCGACCGCAGGCTGCGGGGGCACCCGTGGCAGCATCCAGGCCTGGCACGTCCAGGAGCTCGACGCCGACCGGTACGCCACCACCATCAACCCCGACGGCCTCCGCGACGCCGGGTCGATCCAGCCGATCGGGCAGTGGACCACCGAGATGGGCGAGGACCCGGCGGCCAGCCTGCCGACGGCCACGTTCTGCTCGGCCCACTACTTCGACGTGCACGAGACCGGGATCATCGCCCAGGCCTGGTACCAGCAGGGCCTGCGGATCCTGGATGCCCGTGACCCCTCCGACATCCGCCAGATCGGCTACTACGTGACCGGTGGGCAGGAGATCTTCGGCGCCAAGTGGGTGCCGGAGTACGACGCCGACGGTGTGCAGACCGGTCGTGACAGCAACCTGCTGTACACCGAGGACCCGGGCCGCGGCATCGAGGTCCTGCGCATCGACCTGCCGGAGGACGGCGAGACGGCACCGACGGTCCGCGCCCCGATCCTGCCCGAGTGGCGTGCCGCCGGCCTGGCCCTGCGTGCACGGGCCCTGGACCCGGCGTCCTTCGGCGGGCTGTGCCTGATCGGCTGACCTGAACGACCGACCGGCCCCGGGAGGTCAGCGACCTCCCGGGGCCGTCGTGTCGCCGGGACGGCTCGGCACGGGGACGAAGACCGCAGCCACCGCGATCAGCAGCGGGACGGGGAGCAGCAGGGTCAGGACCGGTCCGTAGGAGCCCGACCGGTCGAACCCTGCAGCGAGCGCCAGCGGACCGAACGCCGTCCCTGCGACGTTGAGGGCGATGACCAGCCCACGGATCGACCCGATCGAGCCCAGACCGAAGAAGCGGGGGAAGGCGGCGGTCTCGAGCGAACGGATCGATCCACCCGCCGCTCCGGCCGCCATGCCGAACAGGATCGCCATGATCCCGGGTGCGGCGATCTGGGCCAGCAGCATGGCCGCGGCCAGCAGCGCCATGGATGCGGCGATGATCCAGCGTGGCCGGACACGGTCGACCAGGACCCCCGTCAGCAGCGTCGCGCCCAGCGCGGCGACGGTCTGCGGGATGAAGTTGGCGGCCGCCTGCGCGGTTGTCAGCCCGCGCTCGCCCAGCAGCGAGATCTGGTGGAACGCCAGCCCCGTCCCGATCATCCCGGTGGCGATCACCGCGGCGGTGATGACCCAGAACATCGGGGTCCGCACGGCTTGGGCACGGGTCCACGACGGTGCGGTGAGCGGTGGCGCGGTCGGGTCGATGACGTCGCCGTCCAGCTGTTGTCCAAGCGCAGCGGGGGAGTCGCGCAGCGCCCAGCCCAGCGGCAGCACGACCAGCCACACGGTGGCGGCGGCCACCAGCCACGCCGGCCGCCAGCCGAGGGCCAGGACGACGGCGGCCAGGGCCAGCGGCGCCAGCGACATCAACGCCTGCCCGATCGCGCTGGACACGCCCACGGCCAGCCCGCGACGGCGGTCGAACCACAGGGTCACCGACGTCGAGGCGGTGAGCGACAGCGAGCCCTGCCCCAGCATCCGGATGCCGAGGAAGCCCAGCAGCAGCGTGACGAAGCCGGCGACCGTCGACATGGCGGCCAGCGCGACACCGAACCCGGCACCGATCACCAGCGTCATCCGACGGACCCCCAGGCGGTCGATCAGCACGCCGACCGTCGGCAGCACCAGCGCACCACCCAGCGTGCCGATCAGGTAGGCCAGCGAGACCTGGGACCGGGTCAGCCCCAGCTCGGCGATCATCGGGTCGACGAACACGCTGACGCCGACGGTCTGCCCGGGTGCGGTCATGGCGACCAGGAGGGCGCTGAGCGCCACCATCCGCCAGCCGTAGAAGCCGTGGGGGCTGGTCGCGGGCTGTCGACCGCGGCGGTCGTCGGTCAGAGAGGTCCTGGGCACTGCTGCTCCGGTGGTGGCGGAGGGACACGGTAGCCACGGGGTCACCCCCCGCCGGGGCGGACCCCAGGGTGTGCTAGGTTCCGCTCGCTCAACTGCTGCAGTGATCGGGAAGCCGGTGTGACCCCGGCGCTGTCCGCGCAACTGTGAACGGTGAGCGACGACGTCATCGGCCACCGCCCCCCGGGGTCAGGGAAGGCGACGTGGTCGCGTGCAGGACCTCGACACCAGGGGTCTTGCGGATCCGTAAGCCAGGAGACCGGCTGCAGCAGCAACCCACGGATCCGCGACGGACGGAGAGGAGGGCGGGGCGGCCTGCGCCGTCCCTCCACACGATGACCCACGAAGCCCCCACCTGGCGTCCACGCGCTGCCGTCACCGGCGTCGGGTCCCTGCCGATCGGCGAGCCCGAGCGTGCCGTCGCCTTCGTGGCCGCCCACGCACCCGAGGTGCCGTTCTGGCCGCAGCTGCCCCAACGATCCGCCTCGGAGGGGATGGTCCTGCAGGCACTGGGGGTCGACCGGTCGCTGCTGACCGCCGACGCGGACGGCCGGCTGGCCGTCGTCGAAGGCGCCGAGCAG
>JBFKGB010000004.1:0-27938 GCA_041633535.1 Euzebya sp.
CGCCCCGTACCGGCGCGATCGGGGCCCAACTCGTCCAGCGGCGAGGACCGGCACGATCCGCTGGCGGGTGAGGGGGAGAAGGGGACCCAGACCGGTCTGGGCCGGCCCAGGCGCAGATGGGGTCCCGGGGCCCTTCCACCGGGCCGAGGGGTGCCCGAGCCTCACCGGCGTGAGGGACGACCGCGGGCAGAGCAGCATCGAGTGGCTCGGCGTCGCCCTCATCGTGGTGACGATCCTGGGTGCCCTCGCCAGCACCGAGCTGGGCGCTGCCGTCCCGCGGGCGTTCGCCTCGATGGTCTGCACGGCGACGGGCGGTGGGTGCGCGACCGCGGGGGAGGAGGGGACGGGCGCCGCCCGATCGGGTACCGCCGACGACGGCGCCCTCTCCGCCGACGATCTGGCGGCGCTCGCCGACGTCCTGGTCGATGGCGACCCTGCTGCCGTCCGCGCCGCCCTTGACGCCCTCGACGACGCCCCGGTCGCCCAGGCCCTCGACGCGCTCACCGACCTGCTGGCCTTGACCGACGGGGTGCCGCAGGACATCAGGGTCCGCGCCAACGCGGCGCGGATCGCCGCGGAGATCGAGCGGATGCAGGCCGACCTGGCGCTGGTGGATCCCGACGACGACGGCGGGGTCCTGGGCGCGATCGAGGACTTCATCGACGACAACGTCCCGCTGGTGGGCGACGGCGTCCCCGACACCGACGCGGAGAGGGCGGCGCTGCTGCAGTCCCGCATCGACCTGCTGCAGGGGTGGCTGGACGACGGCCGACAGATCATCGCCTTCGAGCCGCCCACGACACCGTGGGGCAGCGACGCGGTGATCGTGGAGGTGTTCGGTGACCTCGACACCGCCACCCACATCGGCATCATCGTCCCGGGCATCACCAACGACATGGACAGCTACGACGCCGGCCTGGCCACGAGCACGCGGGCCATCGCGGAGGCCACCGGTGGCGACACCGCCCTGGTGGCGCACCTGGGCTACGACACCCCGGACTCGCTGACGGACGCGGCGACCCGCACCGGCCAGCGGGCGCGCGAGGCCGCTGGTGACCTCGCCGGGTTCATCGACGCCCTCGACGCCGACGGACGCGACCGGGACGTGACGCTCGTCGGCCACTCCTACGGGTCACGGGTCGCCGCCGAGGCGGTGCAGCAGTCACAGGACGTCGATCGCGTCGTGATCCTGGGATCACCCGGGACCGGCGTCGAGACCGCCGCGGACCTGGGCCTGGACCCCGACGACGTCTACGTGGGGCGCAACGCCGACGACCCGATCCGCCACGTGGGGACCGTCGAGGGTGTGGTGCAGCAGACCGGCATCGACCCAGGCGATCTGGGGCACGGCCGCGACCCCGTGGACGACGGCTACGGCGGGCAGCTGCTGGAAGGGCCGCCGACCGGCGGGCACTCCGGCTACTTCGACCCGCTCGATGGCATCGGCGTCAGCGTCACCGCGATCATCGACGGGCGCCCCGATGATGCAGACGTCGCCGCTGACCGGGGCGGGGGCACCCCGCGATGAGGGCTACCATCCCGCCCGACGGGGACACGACCGCAGAAGGAGACCTGGTGCGCTGCGAGCTGCCGCCCGGACGCCGCACGACCGGACGCCGCACGACCGGGTGGCGGGCGGCCGAGCGGCTGCTGCTCACGGCCCTGCTGGTGGTCGTCGCGGGCTGCACGGACGGGCCGAGCGCGGCGCAGGTCCAGCAGCAGACCAGGGCGGTCCTGCAGGACCTCGGTCTGGCCAACCTGCCCGTTGATGTTGTCGCGGGACCAACCGAGGTCGGCGACCGGGAGGGCTGCGTCACCCAGAAGGTCCACCGGATCGTCGTGTCACTGGACGTCCGCGACGACGACGCGCTGAAGCAGCACATGGTGCGGGCATGGGAGGGCCTGTCGGTCCAGGAGTCCGCTGGTGGCGACCAGGTAGAGGTGGAGCGCGATGGCTATCGGGTCGTGCTGTCCATCGACCCGCAGGGCGAGGACAGCGACGTGCTGCTGGCGACCAGTCCCTGCTACGGCTCGCTGTCGCCGGTGGAGGGGTCATGAGGGGCCCGCGACGGCTGGACGTGGTCGGTGGCGTGCTCCTGGGCGTGCTGGCCGTGTCCGGCTGTGCCGCGCCGGACCAGGGCACGGGCACACCAACGGGCACGGGCACACCAACGGGCACGGGCACACCAGCGGGCACGGGCACACCAACGGGCACGGGCGCCGAGGCCACCGGCGAAGGAGCGAGCATGAGCAGTACCCCTGCAGCCGAGGCCGTGGCGCTGGACCTGCTGCTCGCCGAGGCGGACCCGCTGACTGACGCGTCACGCACCGCCTCGGTCACCGCCGAGGTCGAGGACTGCGACGGCGGACAGCGGCTGGGTGTGGCGCTGCTGGCGGTCCTGCAGTCCGACACCAGTGAGTCGGTGCGCGAGATCTACGCCGGACGCTGGGAGTCCGCCGGCTGGGCGGTGACGACCGGTGACGGCGGGTCGGTCAGCGCCGTCACACCCGAGGGGGTGGCGCTGGATCTGCGGACCGGTGGCACCCGTGCGGGCCTGGCGGTGCGCCCGCCGTGCACCGATCCCGCGCTGCTGGCGCCGGCGACCCCCGCTGCCGACGCAGTGCTGCAGGTCGAGACGCGGGCGCTGCAGCTGCTCGGCGACATCCTCGCAGACGGGGTGGGCATCGCCAGCCAGACCGTCGTGGAGGGCTGCGGGCCGGGCTGGGAGCGCACGGTCATCACCCTGCAGGGCAGCGCCGGCGACCTGACGGCCGTCCCACAGCCGGACGGCGCGGTGCGTCTGGGCAGCCACGCCGTCGCCCTCGTCGACCCTGCCGGCACCATCACGATCACCCTGGACGAGGGGACCGATGCCGAGGGGACCCTCGTCGTGCAGGCCGCGACCGTCTGCCGGCCGATCAGCGGCTGACTCAGGTCTGGTCGTCGACCAGGATCGGCAGGTCCACGAACGAGGCACCCGACATCGCGGGGACCGTGTTGGCGTGGGCACCGCGGATGATCACGTCGACCCGCAGGCTGCTGACGTCGGCACCGGCGAAGGCTGCGTCCACCGGGGCCGAGAACGACACGACGGGGTCCTCCAGGGCAGCGGGCGCGGTGTCGGTGATCGATGCCAGGACCCGACGGGCGTTGCCGACGCGTGCGGTGACCTCGACCTCGACGGTGACCAGACCGGCGGAGCTGCCGTCGCCCAGGAAGCCCGACGTCGCGATCGTGCCGGTTACGGTCCCCTCACCGTCGAGGGTGTAGGTCACGCCGTCGTCCTGGGCGAAGGCGTAGATCAGCGGGTCGCCGACCTGGCCCAGCAGCTCGTTGGCGGGGCCGGCCAGGAAGCCGCAGCCCTCGCTGTCGCTGCCGGCGGTCGTCGACAGGTGCTCGTTGTCGAAGTCGGTGCCGCAGTCGTCGCGGCGCAGGAAGTAGGTGACGTCGTCGCTGACCTCGGCGGCGGCGGCCAGGCTCGAGAACGAGACGGCCATGAGTGCGGCCAGGAGGACGGAGGCGGTGCTGCGGGACAAGACGGGGGTCCTTCGTGTCGGGATGGTTCCACCTGCAACGTTCGACGACCGAAGGCGGGGTTCCTGCCGCTGGCATCTGCCGTGAAGCGCCGCCGCTGGCATCTGCCGTTAAGCGCCGCCGCTGGCATCTGCCGTGAAGCGCCGCCGCTGGCATCTGCCGTGAAGCGCCGCCGCTAGCATCTGCGGCCATGCGCTTCCTCCGAGTCTCACGCCCCGACGGTCCCGCCTTCGCCGCGCTCCACGCCGACGGTGCCCACGCGATCCTGGTGCAGGGCAACCCGTTCAGCGAGTACACGCTGACCGACAAGGTCGCGCCGCTGGAGAACCTGACGGTCCTGCCGCCGGTGCTGCCCTCCAAGATCCTGTGCGTCGGCAGGAACTACGCCGCCCACGCCGCCGAGATGGGTGGCGACGTGCCGAAGGAGCCGCTGATCTTCAGCAAGCCGTCCACGTCGGTCATCGGGCCGGGCGAGGACATCGTCCTGCCGGCGCTGTCGGAGGAGGTCCATCACGAGGCCGAGCTGGCCATCGTCATCGGGCGGATCTGCCGGCACGTGAAGGCCGAGGACGCCGCCGAGGTGGTCATGGGCTACACCGCCGCCAACGACGTGACTGCCCGGGACCTGCAGCGCCGCGACGGCCAGTGGACCCGCGCGAAGGGCTTCGACACCTTCGCGCCCCTGGGCCCGTGGATCGACACCGACTTCGACCCCACCGCCGGCGGTGCGGTCATCTGCCGCGTGGACGGGGAGGAGCGGCAGCACGGATCGCTGTCGGACATGGTCTTCGGGGTGGCCGAGCTGGTGGCCTGGTGCTCCTCCTTCGCCACCCTGCTGCCCGGCGACATCATCATGACGGGCACCCCCGACGGCGTCGGCCCCATCACGGCCGGCCAGACCGTCGAGGTCGAGGTCGAGGGTCTGGGCACCCTCGTCAACAGCGTCGTCGCCGAGCAGTAGCCCTGATCAACATCCACCATGGTGGATCTGGCTCGGTCACGTGTGATCCGCGCGTCCGTCTGACACGCTGGGGCGCATGACCGCCCCCTCCGCTGAGACCGCCTCCGACTTCATCCGCGACGCCATCCGCGCCGACCAGCAGGCCGGCGTGCACGACGGACGGGTCCAGACGCGGTTCCCCCCGGAGCCCAACGGCTACCTGCACCTGGGGCACGCCAAGTCGATCCTGCTGAACTTCGGCCTGGCCGAGGAGTTCGGCGGCGTCTGCAACCTGCGCTTCGACGACACCAACCCGGTCGTGGAGGACCCCGAGTTCGTCCGGGCGATCATCGACGACATCGCCTGGCTGGGCCACGAGCCCGCTGAGGTCCTGCACGCCAGCGACTACTTCGAGCAGCTGTGGACCTGGGCGGAGGAGCTGATCGGCAAGGGCCTGGCCTACGTCGACGACCAGGACGCCGAGACCATCAGCGAGCAGCGCGGCGGCTACGGCAAGCCGGGCATCGAGTCCCCCTTCCGTGACCGCACGCCGGAGGAGAACCTGGCGCTGTTCCGCGGCATGCGCGCCGGTGAGTTCGCCGACGGCGAGAAGGTGCTGCGCGCCAAGATCGACATGCAGCACAAGGTCATGACGATGCGGGACCCCGTCATGTACCGCATCCGCCGGGTCGCCCACGACCGCACCGGGACCGACTGGATCGTCTACCCCACCTACGACTGGGCCCACGGCCAGGCCGACGCTCTGGAGGGGGTCACCCACTCGTTGTGCACCCTGGAGTTCACCGACCACCGGCCGCTGTACGACTGGTTCCTGGACAACCTGGACCTGTCGGCCCCCGGCACGACCCGTTCGCGCCAGACCGAGTTCGCCCGCCTGGACCTGACCCACACCGTCATGTCCAAGCGGATCCTGCGCACCCTGGTCGAGGAGGGGACGGTCGACGGCTGGGACGACGCCCGCATGCCCACCCTCCGCGGCATCCGCCGGCGTGGCTACCCCGCGGCGGCCATCCGCGCCTTCGTCGCCGAGATCGGCGTCGCCAAGACCAACTCCACCGTCGAGGTCGAGCTGCTGGAGTCCTTCGTCCGCCGCCACCACAACACCCATGCCCTGCGGCGGATGGGCGTGCTGGACCCCCTCAAGGTCACGATCACCAACTGGCCCGAGGGGCAGGTCGACCAGCTCGAGGCCGTCAACAACCCCGAGGACGAGGGGGCAGGGACCCGCGAGGTCCCGTTCAGCGGGCAGCTGTGGATCGAGCAGGACGACTTCATGCTGGACCCGCCGAAGAAGTTCTACCGGCTGTCGCCCGGCACCGAGGTCCGTCTGCGCGGCGGGTACTTCATCACCTGCACCGACGTCGTGACCGACGACGACGGCACGGTCGTGGAGGTCCTGTGCACCTACGACCCCGAGACCCGTGGCGGGCAGGCCCCCGACAACCGCAAGGTCAAGTCCACCATCCACTGGGTCAGCGCGCCGCACGCCGCCGACGCCACGGTCCACCTGTACGAGCGGCTGTTCACCAGCGAGCACCCCGGCCGTGACGACGACCCGCTGTCCTCGCTGAACCCGGCGTCCCGCCGGACCGTGACGGCGAAGGTCGAGCCGGCCGTCCTGGACACCCCGCCGGGCGAGGTCATCCAGCTGGAGCGCATCGGCTACTTCGCCGCCGACCCCGACGAGGCGGGCGTGCTGCACCGCACCGTCGGCCTGCGCGACGAGTGGGCCAACATCCAGAAGCGCCAGCAGGGCGGCGGCAAGAAGGGCGGCGGCCAGCAGAAGCAGAAGCAGAAGACGCAGGCGGGCTGACCCGCCGCGCCCCCCGTCGTCGCGATCGGGGCCGAACCGTCCATGCGCGAGGACCGGCACGATCGTGCTCGCAGGGGTCTTGCGGCCGGGCGGGGGAGGGGACTCGGCCGGTCGCCCGTGGGTGGGCCCGACGGCGGTGACTACCATGCGGCCCCATGAGCACCCCCTTCCGCGTCCGCTTCTGTCCCGCTCCCTCCGGCTGGCTGCACGTCGGCGGCGCCCGCACGGCGCTGTTCAGCTGGCTGCCCGCCCGTCGTGAGGGCGGCTCGTTCGTCCTGCGCATCGAGGACACCGACGCCGAGCGCGCGACCATCGAGTCCGCCGAGGGGATGATGGACGCCCTGGACTGGCTGGGCCTTGACTGGGATGAGGGGCCCGCCATCGGCAGCCACGCCGAGAAGGGCGACCACGGCCCCTACCTGCAGTCGCTGCGCCGTCCCCTCCACGAGGCGGTGGCCCGCCGGCTGCTCGAGGCCGGCCACGCCTACGAGGCGTTCGAGACCGCCGAGGAGCTGGAGGCCGCCCGCGGCGAGGGCCACGGCCACGTCTACAAGACCGGCCACCGCGACCTGACCGAGGAGCAGCGCGAGCAGTTCCGGGCGGAGGGGCGGGAGCCCGTCATCCGTGTCCGGACCCCCGACACCGGCGTGGTGTCCTGGGAGGATGCCGTCCGCGGTCCCGTCAGCTTCGAGTGGACCGAGATCGGCGACTTCGTCATCAGCCGTGCCGACGGCTCCCCGACCTACCAGCTGGCCAACGTCGTGGACGACCTGGCGCAGGGCATCAGCCACATCGTGCGTGGCGAGGACCTGCTGAGCGCGACGCCCCGCCAGATCCTGATGACCGACCTGCTGCTGCCCACCGGCATCCTGGCGGCCGCCCTGGAGGAGGTCGGGTACGCCCCTCGTCCCGCCGGTGCCCCTCCCGTGATGGCGTACGCCCACCTGCCGCTGCTGGTCGGCGAGGACCGCAAGAAGCTGTCCAAGCGGCACGGCGACGTCGCGATCGAGGCGTTCGAGAAGGACGGCATCCTGCCCGAGGTGATGGTCAACTTCCTGGCCCTGTGCGGCTGGTCGGCCGGCGACGACAAGGAGCGCTACACCACCGATGAGCTGGTGCAGGCCTTCGAGCTGGACAGGGTCAAGGTCAGCCCGGCCTTCTTCGACACCGCGAAGCTGCGCTCGATGAACCAGGCCGCCATCCAGGATCTGGACGACGCCGACTACGGCGACCGGCTGGTCCCGGCCTTCCAGCGGGCCGGCGTGATCGACACCCCGGCCACGCCCGAGCAGGACGCGCTGGTCCATGCCTTCGCGCCCCATCTGAAGGGGCGGGCGCAGACGCTGAACGAGGCCGTGCCCTTCGTCGCCTGGGCGTTCAGCGACACCGTGGAGTGGGACGACAAGGCCGTCAAGAAGTGGCTGAAGCCAGCCGCGGGACCGGTCCTCGACCATCTGACCCCGCGGTTGGAGGCGCTGGAGGCGTGGACGCCCGAGGCGATCATGGCCGTGTTCGAGGACGCCGTGTCGACGCTGGAGGTGGGGATGGGCAAGGCCATGCAGCCCGTCCGTGTGGTGGTGACCGGCACCGCCGTCACCCCGCCCCTCCCCGAGACCCTCGCCCTGCTCGACCAGGGGTGGGTCATCGACCGCATGCGCGCCGGCCGGTCCAAGGTCGCCGCGGAGGGGTAGACGCTGCTGCCACGCAGTGACGCGATCGGGGCCCAAATCGTCCTCTCACGAGTTGGGCCCCGATCGTGCCGCCGGAGGGCTGGCGACGCCGAGCCATCAGCGCGAGGGCACCTGATCATCCCGACCCTGGACGATGATCGAACACACGTTCTATAGTCGGGGTATGAGTGCGCCGACCGTGATGCCCCGCCAGCCCTCGATGTTCGACGCCGCGGTGACGCGGACCACCCACGACGACACGTTCGCCACGGCCCACCGCCTTCCCCTGGACCGGGGGGCGTGGATCGACCTGGCCCGCGGCTGGGTGAGCGGTCACGAGCTGCTGTTCGACGCCGTACTGGACGCCGCGGACTGGGCGGTGTGGACCCGGCCCATGTTCGACAAGGTCGTGGCCCAGCCGCGGCTGTCCACGTCGTGGGCGGGGGAGGAGCTGCCGCCGGAGCTGGCCAGCATCAGGACGATGTCGGCCTCCCTCAGCGCGCGCTACGGCGTGCCCCTCACCCGGATCTCGGCCAACCTGTACCGCGACGGCCGGGACAGCGTCGCATGGCACGGCGACACCCACCTGCGGGACCAGCCGACGGCGACCGTCGCCGTCCTGTCGCTGGGCCACCCACGGCCGTTCAAGCTGCGCCCCCGCGGTGGGGGCACGTCCCTGGGGTGGTCGGTCGCCGGCGGTGACCTCGCCGTCATGGGCGGAACCTGTCAGCGCACCTGGCAGCACGCCATCCCGAAGGTCCGCAGCGCCGGCCCACGCATCTGCATCATGTTCCGCACACCCGGCTGGGACGGCGAGGACGGCGGAGGACGACCCCCGCGCGACTGACGGGTCAGGCGGCCGGCTCGGGCGCCCCCAGGATGACGTCGAGGAGGGTGAGGTCGCCCAGCAGGCGGCCGATGCCGCGCTGCACGGTGGACTGGTCGAGCGTGTCGATGAGGAGTTCTCCCATGTCGACATTCAGCCACACGCCGTCGCCATGCCCAAGCATCTCTGACAGTGGTGTTCCCATACGCAGGGTGATAGCCCGCTGTCGGGGGCCGAAAACCACAACGGCCACCGACGTGGAGTCGGTGGCCGTATGTGTAGTCCCGAAGGGATTTGAACCCTCGCTACCGCCGTGAGAGGGCGGCGTCCTAGGCCGCTAGACGACGGGACCGTGTGCGGCGAAGAGTATAGCTTCGCGTTGTGCGGTGGGCAACTGCTCACCAGCGCTCGGGAGGAAGGAATTGAACCCTCAATAACTGGACCAGAACCAGTCGTGTTGCCGATTACACCACTCCCGAAAGGCACCTCCGCGACCCCGAGGGGCAACGGCGGACGCCAGAGGATAGCAGCGGCCCCCCGGGGTCTGCAATCACGGATCAGGCTTTTGTCGTGGCACTCTCCGCAGCCATGCCACCGTTCGTCCTGGCGCTGCTCGGCGCCCTCGTCCCGTCCCTTGCGTGGCTGGCGTTCTTCTACACGCGGGACCGCCACGACCCCGAGCCCAAGGGCCTGATCCTGCGGCTGTTCCTGCTGGGGGCGTTCGGCGTCTCGCTGGTCGCCGGCCTGGTCAACACCGTCCTGCTGCTGGGCCTCGCAGGTGGCGATCTGACGACCGCGACCGCCGCGGCGCTGTTCGGCACGTTCGCCGTCGGCATCGCACCCGTCACCGAGGAGACCCTGAAGTACCTGGGCACCAGCCTGGGCGCCCGACGCAGCCGCGCCTTCGACGAACCGGTCGACGGCATCATCTACGGCGTCACCGTCGGCCTGGGGTTCGCGGCCGCGGAGAGCGTCGACTACCTGACCCAGGCCATCGAGGGCGTCGGCCCGCTGGGCACGCCGATCGGCTTCTGCACCGCCGGCGTGGACTGCCTGGTCCAGACGGCGTTCCTGCGGGGGATGGGCAGCGCGGTCCTGCACGCCGCTGCCAGCGGCATCGCCGGGTACGGGCTGACCCGGCGGGTCCTGGACGGCCGGCCCCGGCGGACCGCCGTCGGCTGGGTGCTCGTGGCCATGCTGTGCCACGCCCTGTGGAACGCGACGGGCTTCCTGTCCCTCGCCCTGCCGGTGGTCATCCTGGTCACGCTGATGGGCCGCAGCATGCGCCGCTCGCCCTTCGCCCCGCCACGGTGGTGACTGCGGCGGTCGGGCAGCCGCGGTTCGGGGCCACGCAGACCGGGTGGGGTTCGTCGGCTGGGGCGGGCGAAGCCCACCCACACGGGGGTTGCCGGGGTCAGCCCGCGACGGCCCGCCGGCTGGAGGGCGCGAGCAGCAGGGCCAGCAGCCCGAGCGACAGCACGATGCCCAGCGCGCTGACGACCCCGCGGAACTGTCCGACGCCGCTGAGGACGGCCAGCGCAGACACGACGAGGCCACCGACCCAGGCCCAGCGCCGCCCGCGGGCCAGACCGAGGGCGATCGCCCCGAACACCACGGTCCCGACGGTGAAGGCGACGACGGCCGGTGGGACCGCGCCGCCCTGGGGGCCCAGCGCCGACAGCACCGGGATCTCGATGCCCAGGTGGGCGACGGCCAGCAGCAGGTTGCCGACGGCGGCGATCGCGGCCAGGAGGGCGGCGCCGCGCAGGGGAGAGGTCATGGGAGCGAGCGTAGTGTTGGTCCCATGAGCGAGCAGCCGACAGACAGCAGCATCGCGGACCAGGTCCGCTTCCAGCACGTCAGCGACGAGCTGAAGCTGGGCTTCCAGGCCCTGGGCGGCCCGGCACTCGCCGACGAGGACAAGCCGCGCTGGCACCAGCGGCTCATCGCGATCACGAACTCGGCCAAGCACGACCTGGCCACGGCCGAGACGCGCCTGCAGCGGTTCTGGGCCGACTGGGAGACCGAGGTCGGCCCCCGGCCCAGCTGACTACAGCGAGACGATCTGCAGGTTGGAGACCCGTGCGGACTCGCCGTCACCGTCCAGGTCGAAGCGCACACGCTGACCGATCCGCAGCTCCAGCAGACGTGACGCCGTGAAGGTGTCCGTGTCGTAGGTCAGCTCGGTCAGGTCGTCGAGGACCAGGGTGCCGGAACGCGTGCCCTTGTCGAAGCTCTTGATGGTGCCCTGGGGCATCGCTGTCATCCTTGGTCGTGGTGTCGTGAGGTCTGGGTCGCGAGGGTACGCGGCGTGGTCACGGCGGACCAACCGCCGGCCCGCTCGATGTCGGCCGGCTGGTCCAGGTCCAGCGCCAGCCCGGGGATCCACAGCGAGGTGCACGGCAGGCCGTGGCGCAGCGCCTCGACCTGGTGGGCGGCCGCCGACAGCGGACCGAAGCAGGGACTGATGACCCCACCCGGTGCGCGCAGCAGCGCGCCGGTCCCCCCGTCGCCGGTGGGTGCGATGACGACCCCCGGCGGGCCGGGGCGGGCGTCGATGACGCGGTCGACGTCCTCGGCCGTCACCAGCGGCAGGTCGGCGGGCAGCACCAGCGTGGGCGTGGCCCCCAGCAGGCGGTCGGCGGCCTGAAGAGCCGCGTTCAGCCCGCCGCCCGGGTCGGCCAGCGTCGACAGGCCGTGGCCGTCGGCCCAGCCCAGCCCCTCCTCGTCCCCGACGACGACCAGCACGTCGGCCACGCCGTCGGCGGCGGTGACCGCCTGCACGACGCGATCGAAGGTGCGCCGCAGCAGCAGCGCCCGGTCGGAGGCGGACAGCGCGACGGCCATCCGGGTCTTGGAGGAGCGGATGTCCTTGAGCGGGATGACGGCGGTCACGTGGCGGGGCTGCACGGCGGCGCAAGCCTACCGGGCCCCACCGCCCAGACGCCCCACCGCCCAGACGCCCCCACCGCCTAGACTCCACCAGCCCCCCACCGACCCGACCGGACAGGAGCCGCCCGTGACCGTGCTGACCGTGATGGGTGCAGGCTCGTGGGGGTCGACGTTCGCCTCGATCGCCGCCGACGCCGGCAGCGAGGTCCGCCTGTGGGCCCGTCGGGCCGAGGTGGCCGACGCCATCACCACGACGCACCGCAACCCCGGCTACCTGGGGGAGGGGGAGCTGAACCCGGCGATCCTCGCGACCACCGACGCCGAGCAGGCGCTGCACGGCGCGGACATCGTGGTCCTGGCCGTCCCCTCCCTGGCGCTGCGCGACAGCCTGGTCCGCTGGCGTCCCCTGATGACGCCGGGGACCACGACCGTCAGCCTGGTCAAGGGCATCGACCTGGCGACGCAGCAGCGCGCCAGCCAGGTCATCGAGGAGGTGTGGGACCCCGGTCCCGGCCGGGTCGTGGTCCTCAGCGGACCGAACCTGGCACGCGAGTGCCTGGCCCGTCAGCCGGCAGCGACCGTCGTCGCCGGCAGCGACCCCGACGTCACGGCAGCGGTGCAGGCCGCCTGCCACACCCCCTGGTTCCGCGTGTACACCAACACCGACCTGATCGGGGTCGAGGTCGCCGGTGCGGTGAAGAACCCGCTGGCCATCGCGGCGGGCATGGCCGGTGGCCTGGGGCACGGCGACAACACCAAGGCGGCGCTGCTGACCCGGGGTCTGGCGGAGATGACCCGGCTGGGCGTGGCCCTGGGCGGGGACCCGTTGACGTTCTCGGGCCTTGCGGGCGTCGGGGACCTGATGGCGACCTGTGCCAGCCCGCAGTCCCGCAACCACCGCGTCGGCCGGATGCTGGGGGAGGGGGAGTCGCTGGCCGACATCCACGCCACGACCAGCATGGTGGCCGAGGGGGTGCGGTCGGCCCGGCCGCTGCTGTCCATCGCCGAGGGCCTGGAGGTCGAGATGCCGATCCTGCAGCAGGTCGTGAGGGTCGTGCACGAGGGCGCGGACCCCGCCGAGGTCGGCCTGGCGCTGATGGGCCGCAGCCCGAAGGCGGAGTTCCACGGGTTCGGATCCGCGGCGGGATGACCGGGTGCCTCCATGATGGGGGCGCACGTCCGCCCCCGTCAGGAGATCCAGTCGATGAGCAGCACCACAAGCCCGGCACGCCCCCGCGTGCTCGTCCTCTTCGGGGGCCGGTCGAGCGAGCACGAGGTCTCCTGCCTCTCCGCCCGCGGGGTCCTGTGGGCCATCGACACGGACGCCTACGACGTCATCAGCGTCGGGATCACCAAGGACGGGCGCTGGACCCTGCTGCCGCTGGGCGTCCCCGCGACCCGTGAGGGCACCCTGCCCGCAGTGCCCGACGGCGGGGACCCCGTCGCGCTGGTCGCCACCAGCGACGGCACGATCCTGCTGGAGCTCACCGAGGACGGTCCCGTCGACCACGGCCGTGTCGACGTGTGCTTCCCGGTGCTGCACGGCCCCTACGGCGAGGACGGCACGATCCAGGGCTACCTGGCCAGCCTGGGACTGCCCTACGTCGGCGCCGACGTCGCCTCCAGCGCAATCGCGGTGGACAAGCGGCAGATGAAGCACGTCTTCGCGGCCGCCGGGCTGCCCCAGGTCGCCCACGACGTGGTCATGCGTCCCGACTGGGAGGAGGACCCGGAGGCCCAGATGGACCGCCTCGAGGCGGCGCTGGACTACCCGATGTTCACCAAGCCGGCGCGCCAGGGCTCCTCGATCGGCATCAGCCGTGTCGCCGACCGTGCGGCGCTGGCCGAGGGGATCGTCGAGGCGCTGCGGTGGGACCGCGTCGTCATCGTCGAGGAGGGGCTGGACGGCGTCCGCGAGCTGGAGTGCGGCGTCATCGGCAACGACGAGGTCCGTGTGACCCCGCCGGGCGAGACGATCCACACGGGCGCGACCTTCTACGACTTCGACGCCAAGTACCTGGAGCCGGTGCAGCTGCAGTGCCCAGCCGACGTGCCTGCCGCGGTGGCCGAGGCGGCCGTCGCCCACGCCGTCGCCGCCTACCGGGCCATCGGGGCCCGCGGCATGGCGCGTGTGGACTTCTTCTACGACACCGCCGGTGACCGGCTGCTGGTCAACGAGATCAACACCATCCCCGGCCTGACCCCGCAGTCGATGTTCCCCCCGGTGTGGGAGGCGGCGGGTCTGGCGTTCAAGGACCTCATCGACGAGCTGCTGCGGCTGGCCATCGAGGCCAGCGCCGCCGACGCCCGGTTCAGTCCGTGACCCTCAGCCGCTGATCCGTCTCAGAGGTGCACGACCGGGCAGGTGAGGGTCCGGTCGATGCCGGGGATCCCCTGGATCCGGGCCACGACCATCCGGCCCAGCTCGTCCATGTCGGCGGCCTCGGCCCGCACGACCACGTCGTAGGGGCCGGTGACGTCATCGGCCGCCGTCACCCCGTCGAGGCTCGCGACGGCGGCGGCGACCTCGGCGGCCTTGCCGACCTCGGTCAGGATCAGGATGTAGGCAGAAACCACTGGCGCGTCCTCATGGTCGGCGGCTGTCGGGGCGGTCGATCTCGAAGTACAGCCGGATGGTCGTGCGGTACTCCATCCGGTCGTCGGCATCCACCGTCGCGCCCGTCGACAGGACGTCGACGCGCTTGATCTGGCGGATGGTGCGGCCGGCCTCGCGGACGGCCTCGCGGGCAGCGTCGTCCCAGCTGTGGGGGGAGACGCCTTCGAGCTCGATCGAGTTCAGTACGGGCATGGGTCGATCAGACTAGACCACGCGCACACGCGGGGGCGCCCACGCGCCTGCGGCCACGCCCCATGGCGCCTGTGGCCACGCCCCATGGCGCCTGTGGCCACGCCCCCATGACGCCTGTGGCCACGCCCCCCTGACGCCTGTGGCGTCACACCCGCCGGGTAGGTTTGCCGCATGTCCCCGTTGTCCCTGGACGACCCGGTCCACCTGGTGCCGGGGGTCAGCTCACGTGTCGAGGCGGTCCTCGCCGAGCCGCCGTTCCTGATCCGCACCGTGCGTGACCTGGTCTGGTACCTGCCGCGGCAGGACGCCTACAAGGACCTCGGTGCACAGCAGCCCGTGGCCGACGTCGAGGTCGGTGAACCCGCCACCATCGTCGGCATGATCGTGCGCTGGGACCGCATCGTCCCGCGTGCCCGCGGACGCGGCAACAAGCGGCTGACGATCGAGAAGGCCCGTGTCCGCGACGACGCGGGCGGCAGCATCACCGCGTCGTTCTTCAACCAGGCGTGGCTGCCCGGCCGCCATCCGGAGGGCAGCCAGGTCGCCGTCAGCGGGACGGTCGACACCTACCGCGGCGACCTGCAGCTGAAGGGCGCCAAGATGGTCGGGCTCGAGGCGCAGGACGGCCCGGCCACGCTGACCGACAACCATCTGCAGCCCGTCTACCGGGCGACCGAGAAGATGGCCAGCCCGCGCATCGCCCGCTACATCAAGGACGCCCTCGAGGCCCTGCCCACGCTGGAGGACCACCTTCCGGAACAGCTGCTCCGGCGCCACGACCTGGAGCCCCTCGACTGGGCGCTGCGGACCATCCACCTGCCGCCCACCGGCGCCGAGCTGGCCCGGGCCAGACGTCGGCTGGTCCACGACGAGCTGTTCGGCCTGCAGCTGACCCTGCAGGGTCGACGCCTGGCGATGGAGCGCGACGCGACGGGCCTGGACAACGGTGCCGTCGCCGCGGGGGTCGTCGACGCGTTCCGCCGGGGGCTGCCGTTCGCCCCGACGCCCGACCAGCAGGCCGCGTTCGCCCAGATCGACGCCGACCTGGCCAGCGACCGGCCGATGCACCGCCTGCTGCAGGGCGACGTGGGGACGGGCAAGACCGTCGTCGCCGCACACGCCATGCTCCGGGCCGTGGACCGGGGCCGGCAGGCCGTCCTGATGGCCCCGACGACCGTCCTGGCCGAGCAGCACATGGTGACCTTCAGCGACGCCCTCGCCTCGGTGGTCATCCCCGAGAAGGGGCGTGCACCGCGCCTGCGCCTCCTCACCTCCAACATGACGAGGACACAGCGCGCCGCCGTGCTCCGCGAGCTGATCATGGGCGAGTGCGAGCTGGTCATCGGCACCCACGCGGTCCTCGAGGACAACGTGCAGTTCGCCGACCTGGGGGTGGTCGTCATCGACGAGCAGCACCGCTTCGGGGTCGGGCACCGGCTGGCCCTCGCGGCCAAGCGGGCCGACGGCGCATCCCCCGACGTGCTGGTCATGACCGCGACCCCGATCCCGCGGTCCCTGGCCCTGACCATGTACGGCGACCTGGACGTCACCGTGCTGCGCAACCGGCCCGGGGCGGACCGCATCACCGTGCGGACGCAGGTGATCGAGAAGGACTCGCCGCGACGACAGAAGCTGTACGACTTCGTGCGTGACGAGCTGGACGCCGGCCGACGTGCCTACGTCGTGTGTCCGCTGATCGAGGAGTCCGAGGCGCTGGAGGGCGTGGCAGCGGCCACGCTGGTCCACGAGGAGCTGGCCGAGGGGCCCTTCAAGGGCTACGAGGTCGGGCTGATGCACGGCCGGATGTCGGCGGAGGACCGCGACGCGGTGATGACGGGCTTCCGCAACGGCACGGTGCCGCTGCTCGTCGCCACCACGGTGATCGAGGTGGGTGTCAGCGTCGACGAGTCCTCGGTGATGATCATCGAGGACGCCAACCGCTTCGGCATCTCCCAGCTGCACCAGCTCCGCGGACGGCTGTACCGCGGGTACCCCACGAACTACTGCGTCCTGTTCAGCGCCGACGTCGAGGACAACCCGCGGCTGGATGCCCTCGCCTCGTCCGAGGACGGCTTCGAGCTGGCCGAGGAGGACCTGCGCCTGCGGCGCGAGGGCAAGCTGTTCGACACCGCCCAGACGGGGGAGGGGGACCTGCGGATCGCCTCGGTGGTCAGCGACGTCGACGTCGTGGCCCTGACCCGTGACGACGCCCGCGCGCTCTTGCAGGAGGACCCCCACCTGGACCACCATCCCGCCCTGCGGGCCGAGCTCGCACGCCGCTACGCGCCCGAGGACCTCGTCGCGCTGGAGGCGGGATGACCAGGAGGACCGACCCACCATGCCCCGTGTGATCGCCGGCACCGCCGGTGGACGACGACTGAAGGCGCCACCCGGCGACGGCACCCGCCCCACGTCGGACCGGGTGAAGGAGGCCCTGTTCTCCTCCCTCGGCGACCTGACCGGGCTGGTGGTCCTGGACCTGTACGCCGGCAGCGGTGGCCTGGCCGTCGAGGCGCTGTCCCGCGGTGCGCAGCGTGCCGTGCTGGTCGAGCAGGACCGTCGCGCGGCCTCGGTGATCCGCGAGAACCTGGACACCGCCGGCGTCGCCGATCGTGCCCGGCTGGTCGTCAGCCCGGTCGCGCGGTTCTGCGACATGCCCAGCGGCGGTCCCTTCGACCTGGTCATCGCCGACCCGCCCTACAAGGTGACGATCGGGGACCTGGTCACCCAGCTGGAGGTCCTGGTCGACGCCCACGCCCTGCGGACAGGGGCCCGGGTCGTGCTCGAGCGCGACCGCCGGACGCCCGAGCCGCTGCCCCGCATGCTGATCCACGACCGTGACCGGGCGTACGGTGACACCCTCCTCCGCTTCTTCACCCACCAGCCGAACGGGGTCGACCCCCGGTCTGGAGAGCCGATCTGATGACCGTCCATGCCGTCTGCCCCGGCTCGTTCGACCCCGTCACGCACGGGCACCTCGACGTGATCCGCCGGGCCGCCGACACCTTCGACCAGGTCACGGTGGCGTGCATGCGCAACGTGTCCAAGCGTGGCGGGCTGTTCGACCTCGACGAGCGCCTGTCGATGCTCGAGGAGGTCACCGCAGACCTGCCGAACGTGTCCCTCGCCGTGTTCAAGGGGCTGCTGGTGGACTTCGCGGCCGACCAGGGCATCGACGTGATCTGCAAGGGGCTGCGGGCGGTCAGCGACTTCGAGTATGAACTGCAGATGGCCCAGATGAACCGCTCGATCGGTGGCATCGAGACGATCTTCATGTCCGCCAACCCCGAGCACTCCTTCCTGTCCTCCTCCCTGGTGAAGGAGGTGGCACGCTTCGGCGGGGACGTCACCGCCTTCGTGCCACCACCGGTGGCCAAGCGGCTGGCGGACAAGTACCGCGACGGCGAGGCAGGCTAGACCCATGGACCTGGAAACCGCTCTCAACAGCCTCGAGCACCAGCTGCACGAGGCACGCCCGGTGCCGCTGTCGGCGTCGGTGATGGTGAACAAGGAGGACCTCGAGCGCATCGCCGAGGCGATCCGGGGTGCCCTGCCCGAGGAGATCCGCCAGGCCCGCTGGGTCCTGAAGGAACGCGACCAGCTGCTGGCACAGGCGTCGCGGGACGCCGAGCAGATCGTGGCCGACGGCGAGCTGCAGCGCGACCGGATGCTGTCCGAGACCGAGATCGTGCGCGAGGCGCAGCGCGAGGCCCAGCGGATCATCGACCGCGCACAGGAGGAGGGGCGGAAGATCCGCCACGAGTCCGAGGACTTCGTCGACGCCAAGCTGGGCGACTTCGAGGTCGTGCTGCAGAAGACGCTTGCGACCGTGACACGCGGACGCGACCGCCTGCGGGGCCGCCAGGCCTCCGCCGAGCTGCGTGACCTGGGCGACGACGCGACCCTCCCCGGGGGGCTGCCGGT
Source organism: Euzebya sp. (assembly GCA_041633535.1). Lineage (GTDB taxonomy): Bacteria > Actinomycetota > Nitriliruptoria > Euzebyales > Euzebyaceae > Euzebya. Next base: position 18,431 of record JBFKGB010000004.1, read on the forward strand.
GGCCGCCGAGACGACCGGTGAACCGCCTGCCCCCGCCCCCGAGCGCATCACCGAGGAGGACCAGGTCGTCGAGCGCGGCACCCGCAACCGGGCCGCGAAGTTCTTCGACCTGTCCGACGAGCTGTAGGACGTCCGGCCCGCCCATCGGTGGGCTGGCCGGGGTCGCGACCGTGCGCTACGCTTGTCGATCCTGAGCGGGGCGCAGCCTGCTGCGCCCGCCTGCCCTCACCCCCGCCGCCGTCGGATCCTCAACGGCCACCTCCACATGTCCCACCCCACGCACGAGCTGCCGCCCACCTTCGTGGACGTCAGCGACCTCATCGACTCACCCGGCGAATCCCGCCGGGTCGAGCTCGACGTGCCCGTTCCCGCGGGCTTCGAGGTGCCGCTGAACACGTTCACCGGTGACATCGCCGTGGACGGGTGGCTCGAGTCGTTGGTCGACGGCGTGCTGCTGCGCGGCACCGTCTCCGCCGACGTCCAGCAGCAGTGCGCGGTGTGCCTGGAGGACCTCGAGCCGGGCACCGTCACCGCCGAGGTGGCCGAGCTGTTCGAGGAGCCGGGGGACACCCCCGCCGAGGACCGCGAGCCGGGCTACGAGATCAACGATGCCGCCATCGACATCGAGGTGCTGGTGCGTGATGCGCTGGCCCAGGCAGCACCGCCCGCCCCGAAGTGCCGTCCCGACTGCGCAGGGCTGTGCCCCACGTGCGGGATCAACCGCAACACCGAGACCTGCGACTGCGCCGACGAGGCCGTCAACGACCGCTGGTCCGCCCTGCAAGACCTCAAGCTGAACCCCTAGACCCAGGAGCACGACTGTCATGGCCGTCCCGAAGCGCAAGAAGTCCCGCAGCACCACCCGTCACCGCAAGGCGCAGTGGCTCAAGACGAGCGCACCCACGATCGCCAAGTGCCCGCAGTGCAGCCAGCCCACGCGGCCGCACACCGCCTGCGCGACCTGCGGCACCTACCGCGGCCGTCAGGTCCTGCAGCCGCAGCTGTAGGCGTTCCCGGCGCGGGCGCGTACCGGCAGGGCATGTCGTCCCGGCCGGTCGTCCTCGATCTGATGGGCGGTGACGCCGCCCCCTCCGCCGCACTCGCGGCCGTCGACCTCCTCCGTGCCGAGGGGGTCGACGTCCTGCTGTCCGGGCCCGCTGAGCTGGTCGGTGCCGACGGGCTGGTCGCCACCTCCCACGTCACGATGGCGGAGGACCCGGTCGCGGCCGTCCGCCGCAGGCCGGACTGCTCGGTCCGCGTCGCCGCGCGTGCGGTCGCCGACGGCACCGCCTCGGCGATGGTGTCGGCAGGGTCGACGGGGGCCGTCGTCACCGCCGCGCGTCTGGAGCTGGGCCGGCGACCGGGCGTGCGCCGTCCGGTCCTGGCGGTCCGCATCCCCGTGGCCGGCGGCTCCACGCTGCTGGTGGACGCCGGTGCGGTGCCCGTCGCCGACGCCGCACAGCTGTACCGTGCCGCGACCCTGGGACGCCAGCACCTGCTGGACGCCGGCCACCCCGCCCCGACCATCGGGCTGCTGAACGTGGGGACCGAGGCGAACAAGGGCGACCCGGAGGTCCGCCGGGCCCGACGGCTGCTTGAGGACGTGCCCGGCTTCGTCGGCAACGTCGAGCCGGGCGGGCTGATGGCCGGCACCGTGGACCTGGTGGTCACCGACGGCTTCACCGGCAACATCCTGCTGAAGACCCTCGAGGCGGTCGCGCCCCGCAGCGCCGATGAGGACGCCGCCGCCATCATCCTGGGCGTACCGGGTACGGTTCTGGTCGCACACGGTGCCGCCCGCGGCACCGACCTCGCCACGGCCGTCCACACGGCCGCGGGCCTGGTTGCAGCGCGAACCCGGGGGACAAGAGGATGAGCAGCACACAGGAGCACACCACCGACCCCGGGACCGACGGGGCCGCGTCCTCGCGCCCGGACACCCGCGACGACGCCGAGGTGCGCACCGGCACCGAGGCCGCCCTGGAAGCGGCCCTGGCCTACACCTTCACCGACCTGTCGCTGCTGCGTCGTGCCCTGACCCACCGCAGCTACGCCTTCGAGGCCGGCGGCATCAAGGACAACGAGCGGCTGGAGTTCCTCGGCGACGCCGTCCTGGGCCTGGTCGTGACCGACGAGATCTTCAACAGCCTGCCGGACAGCGCCGAGGGCCGGCTCGCCAAGGTCAGGGCCGCCGCCGTCAACACCATCAGCCTGGCCGAGGTCGCCCGCGAGACCGGTGTCGGACGGGCCGTCCGGCTGGGCGTCGGTGAGATGCAGTCCGGCGGCAACGACAAGGACTCGATCCTGGCCAACACCATGGAGGCGATCCTGGGCGCGGTCTACATCGACGCCGGGATCGGCGCGGCCACCGCGGTCGTCATGCACCTCTTCGCCGACCTGCTGGAGGACATCATCCTGCGGCGCGAGTCGCTGGACTACAAGACCTCGCTGCAGGAGCTGACGGCATCGGAGATGTCCACCATGCCGGTGTACAGCGTCACCGACACCGGACCGGACCACGCCAAGGAGTTCACCGCCGTCGCCATCGTCGCCGACGAGGCGCTGGGCGAGGGGACCGGCCGCAGCAAGAAGGAGGCCGAGCAGGCCGCCGCCCGCCAGGCGTTCCGGACGCTCAAGAGCCGTCTGTTCGACGAGACCACCCCCGCACAACCCACCCCCGAGATGAAGGAACGTTCGTGACGCAGCTGCCCGAGGTCGAGGTCCTCAAGCGTGAGCTCGAGAAGGAGGTCGTCGGCAAGAAGATCAAGGACGTCTGGCTGTCCCCCGCAGAGCTGGTGAAGCGGCACGGCACCATCAAGGACTTCGCGGCCACCCTGGCCGACGTGAAGATCACCGACCTGGACCGTCGCGGCCTGCTGCTGCTGTTCGGTCTGGAGGACGACCGGACCCTGGTCATCAAGCCCGGCTCGCGGGCCCGGCTCAGCAAGGAGACCGCCACCGCCGACCGTGGCGAGTTCACCCGCATGACCATGACCTTCACGACCGGCGGGTCGCTGCACTACCACGACCTGGAGCCGGACGGCGAGCTGTTCGTCGTCAGCACCGACGCCGTCGACGACATAGACGAGCTGCAGAAGCTCGGGATGGACCCGCTGGCCGAGCCGATCCCGTGGCCGGTGTTCTCCCAGGCGCTGACGGACCGCAAGGACATGCTGAAGGCCGTCATGTCCGACGACAGCTTCGTCGTCGGCCTGGGCAACATCTACTCCGACGAGATCCTGTTCGAGGCGGGGCTGTCGCCCGCCCGTGGATCAGCCACCCTGTCCAGCCAGGAGGTCCGCCGGCTGCACCGCGCGATCCTCGAGGTGATCTACGAGGCGATCAAGCAGGGCGGTGTCGACCAGGCCCCGGGCGAGGGCGTGGACGGGTTCATCCCGCTGGAGGAGGTCGGGCACCTCAAGATCTACGCCCGTGAGGGCCAGCCCGACGCCCGGTCCCGCGCGATCATCGAGTACGGCAAGATCCGCAAGGGCCTGTACGCCTACCACTCGCCCCGGACCCAGACCTGATCCTGGGGGTCCACCTCACCCCTGCTGCAGCAGCACCGCCAGGCCGACGAGGGCCACCCAGCCCAGCAGGGCCAGGCCGACGCGGTGCAGCGGCGGGGTGGCCGGGTCGCGGTGGCGGCGCAGGCGGTGGCGGGCCTGCCACGCACCCAGCAGGATGCCGCCGCCGATCGCCACGACCGAGCTGAGGGTGCTGGACCCTGTCGACAGCCGGGCCGCGCCCGCTGACAGCAGCAGGCCGATCCAGCCGTAGGCCACGAACCACACGTAGGCGATGACCGTCGCCCAGCCCAGCCGGGCCGGCCGCGACAGGTGACGGACCGTGGGGCCGTGGGCCCGCCACCAGCGGCCGACCGCCCGTCCGGCCGAGCGGCTCAGGGGGACGGGTGCGGTCACATCCGGTCCACGATGTGCTGCACGGACTTCAGCAGCGCGGCGTTGAAGGCGCCTGGCACCGCGGCGGGGGCGTCGTGGTCGCCCTCGACCTCGCTGACCATCACGTCGGGCAGCAGCGAGGCCAGCTCCAGCTGGGTCGTGGGCGGGATCAGGCGGTCCTGGGTCGTCACGATGACGGCCGAAGGACGGTCCATCGCCCCGAGCCAGCTGCGCGAGTCGAAGCGTCCCAGCTCGCGGCCGGCCTCGGCGAGGTCCTCGACGTCGCCACGCTCGACCTCACCCACGACCCACGGCAGCAACGGTCTGATCTCCGACACCTCCTCACCCACGGTGCGGATCAGGCGCACCGGCGCGGTGCCCGAGATCTGGGCCAGCAGCGCCCGCTCCATCCAGGCGCGGGGCAGCAGCCGCAGGCCCACCTGGTACAGCGCCATCAGGCGCCAGTGGGCTCCACCGATCGGGCCGTAGCGGAAGTTGGACGCGGTGGCGCACATCACGACGCCGGCCACCAGGTCGGGGTGGCGCTGCCACAGCAGCTGTGTGATCGGGCCGCCCATCGAGAAGCCCACGATGATCGCGGGGCCGGTGTCCAGCGTGCGCAGCAGCGCGGCGATGTCGTCGGCGACGTCCTCCAGCCGGTAGGGCTGGCTGTGGCGGGTGCCGCGGCCGTGGCCCCGGTGGTCGGGGGCGATCACGCGGGCCACCTGCGACAGGGGCCCGTAGCTGGTGAACCAGTTCAGGTCGGCGGACACGATCCAGCCGTGCACCAGCACCACGGTCGGCGCGTCCGGCGACGGTCCTGGCTGGTCACGGAAGAACATCTCGCCGCGCAGGGGCACGTACTCGACGCGGGCGGGTGGCAGGCCGGCGGGGACGCGCAGCTCCTCCAGCCCCTCGATCGCCGGCCGCGAGCGCCCGCTGAGGGTGACGACGGCGCCGGCGCCGAGCGCTGCGCTGGTCGCGGCACCGAGGGCCATGCCCGCGGCTGCGGCGAGCAGCGTCTTGGTCCTGGAGTTCACCATCGGCCCCTTGTTCGGTCGGTGTTGCACGGCGTATAGTGCGCTTGTGAACGGCGGCCGCATGCGGTGCCGGTTTTCGCTCGTCCCGCACGTGTCTGGCTCGCCGCGCCCATCGCGCCACCCCCGAGGGTAACCGACCGGCCACAGGCGTCGACGCGTATCGCATCAGCATCGCATCCCCCACACGACCCCTCAGCAGGAGACCAGCAAATGAAGGCACTCGTCGGATCCTGGGACACCACCCCGCAGAAGCTGCTCGCCGAGATCACGGCGCTGCGCAGCAAGGTCGCCGAGCTGAAGGCCGAGAACGAGGAGCTGCGCGCGGACAACGAGATCCTGCGCGAGCGCCTGGACGAGGGCGCGACGACGGGTGTCGAGGAGCTGGCCAGCACCTCCGCCTAGCCTGCGCCGTCCCAGGGCCTCCGGTCTGTGCCGGAGGTCCTGTGCTGTCCCGGCCCACCTGACCGTCCGTCGGGTCGGGCCGGTGACGGCCCCGCGTAGACTCCCGCCACCGTGTACCTGAAGTCACTGCAGCTCCGAGGGTTCAAGTCCTTCGCCGACTCCACGCGCCTGGACTTCGAGCCGGGCATCACCGTGATCGTCGGACCCAACGGGTCGGGCAAGTCCAACATCGTGGACGCCCTGACCTGGTCGATGGGCACCCGCTCGGCCAAGGACCTGCGCGGCGGACAGATGGCCGACGTGATCTTCGCCGGCGCCCGCAGTCGCAAGGCGATGGGTCGTGCGTCGGTCCAGATCACCATCGACAACGAGGACAGCTCGCTGCCGATCGAGTTCAGCGAGGTCACCGTCGGGCGGGCGATGTTCGCCTCCGGCGAGAACGCCTACTCCATCAACGACGTGGAGTGCCGGCAGCTGGACGTCGCCGAGCTGCTGAGCGACACGGGGCTGGGGCGCGAGACCCACACCATCGTCGGGCAGGGACGCATCGACGCTGTCCTGAACGCCCGTCCCGAGGAGCGCCGCGCCTTCATCGAGGAGGCCGCCGGCATCCTCAAGCACCGCCGTCGCAAGGAACGGGCGCTGCGCAAGCTGAAGTCGATGGAGTCCCACCTGGAGCGGCTCGTCGACGTGCTGGCCGAGATGCGACGCAGCCTGCGCCCGCTGGAGCGGCAGGCCGAGGCGGCACGCAAGTACGCCGACCTGGCCGACGGCCTGCACACCGTCCGCGCCGACCGGGCGCTGCGCGACCTGGCCCGGCTGCTCGACCGCTGGAACACCGAGGCCGCGACGCGGGCGGACTCCGACCAACGGCTGGCCGACCTCGAGGAGGCCCTGGCCACCCAGAAGCGCGGCGAGCGCGAGATCGCCGGCCGCCTGAACGAGCTGACCCCGGCGGTGCGTGCGGCGACCGAGACCCAGTTCGCCCTGGCCAACATCGTCGAGCGGGCGTCGGGCGTCGTCGAGCGCATCGTCGAACGTCGCAACGGGCTGGCCGAGGCGGCCGAGGAGCCCATCGCCGGCCGACCGCCCGCCGAGCTGCGCGAGGAGGCCGCCACGGCGGCCGCGCTGCTGGAGGAGGTGCTGCTGCGCGTCACCGCCACGGCCCAGGCGCTCGAGGCCGCCCGTGCCGCCACCCGCACGGCCGAGCAGGCCCGTCGTGCCCATGAGCAGGCCGCGGCCGCGGAGGCGCGGCGGCGGGCCGAGGCACGTGAACGACAGATCCGCTGGGAGGGCGAGGTCGCGGCGCTGCGCAGCTCGCTGTCGCAGTCGGACTCCGAGGAGGGCCGCCTGGAGAGCCAGCTGGCCGCCCAGGACGACCGTGCCGCCGAGCTCGAGTCCGACATCGCCGCGGTGTCGGGTGAGATCCAGCGTCTGGACGCCAGCAGCCCCGACCTGAGCGAGACCGTCGCGACCCTGCAGGCACGCCGGCAGAAGGCCCAGCAGGCCGCCACCGACGCGGCGCGGGCCGAGCGGGACCTGGAGCGCCAGCGTGCGTCGCTGGAGGCGCGCGCCGATGCGCTGTTCGCGGCCTCGGCCGAGCCGGGGGAGGGGGCCAAGGTCCTGGCCCAGGCGGCCGAGCAGGGCCAGGTCGAGGGGGTCCTCGGTCCGCTGGCCTCGCTGCTGCAGGTCACCGACGGCTACGCCGAGGCGGTCTCGGCGGCCCTGGGACCGCTGGCCGACGCCCTGGTGGTCGAGTCCCGCTCGGCCGCCGAGGGCGCCTTGGGCTTCGTCGCCGCCGCTGACGCCGGCCGCGCGCTGCTGCTGGTCGCCAACGCCCCCCACGTGCTGCCCACCGGCCAGCCGTCCCTGGAGTCGATCGGCGCCCGCCCCCTCGGCGATGTCATCGACGGCACCCCCGGGATCCGCGCAGCCGTGCAGCGCGCCTTCGCCGGCACCTACGTCTGCGAGGACGCCGAGGCCGCGTTCCGTCTGGCCGACAGCCGCCCCGAGCTGGTGTTCGTCACCCTCGACGGGCAGATGGCGGGTGCCCGCGGCCACGCCGGCGGCGGCGCGGCCGGCCACACCGCGGTGCTGTCCCGCGCGGCTGCGGAGGAGGCCAAGGCCCAGGCGGACGCCGTCGGCGCCGAGCTGCGCATCGCGCACCGCAAGGTCGGTGACGCCGACCGCGAGCTGGCCGCCGTCCGCGAGGAGCTGGAGGACGCCCAGGCGGCGATGCAGGAGTCCGACGCCCTGATCACCTCCGCCGCCGAGCGCATGGGTCGGCTGCGCAAGGAGCTGGCCCGCTGCGAGAACGAGCGGGGTCAGATCCGCCGTCAGCGCGACCAGCTGCTGAGCCAGACCAGCGCCCGGCGCGAGAAGCTCGAGGCGTTGGAGGCCCGCGGCCCCGAGCCGCACGAGCCCGACCCGCGGTTCGCCGACTCCGAGGCCGGGGACCTGGAGGCCGAGCGGCTGGACGACGAGCTGACCGAGGCGCGCGAGACCGAGGTGCAGGCCCGGCTGGCCGCATCCGGGGCCGAGCAGGAGGCCGCGGAGCTGCGCCGTCGCATCAGCACGCTGGAGCAGGAGGCCACCCGCGTCGAGGCCCAGCTGGCCGAGCGCGAGCGGCGCCAGAACGCACGGCTGGCCGCGATGGCCCGCTGCGACCAGCTGGAGGGCGTGGCCCGGACCGTGCTGTCCAGCGCGCAGGCCTCGCGCGTCGGCGCGGCCAACGAGCGCGACCGGCTGGAGGAGGCACGCGCCGAGCAGCAGCGCCACCTGGGCGTCGCCCGGTCCAAGCTGAACGAGCTGGACGAGCAGCTGGCCGGTGTCCGCGACGCCCGCCACCGCGAGGACCTGGTCCGCCAGGAGCTGACCATGCAGATGGACGGCGTGCGCGCCCGGCTCGCCGAGCTGCGCATCGAGGACCCCGAGGCCGTCGTCGCCGAGCGCGGTGCGGAGCTGCGCGAGGGCGGCGAGGAGCGCGACGCCGAGCTGGCCGAGGCCGAGGACGACCTGGCCCGCAAGATCGGTCTGCTGGGCACCGTGAACCCACTGGCGCTGGAGGAGTTCCAGTCGCTGCAGGAGCGCTACGAGTTCATGACCGGCCAGCTGGAGGACCTGCGGTCGTCCAAGAAGGACCTGATGCGCGTCATCGACGCCGTCGACGGACGGATCGAGGAGGTCTTCGCGGCCGCGTTCGCCGACGTGTCCGGCCACTTCGAGCGCATCTTCCCGATGCTGTTCCCCGGTGGGCACGGGAAGCTGGTGCTGACCGAGCCGGACGACATGCTGGCCACCGGCGTCGAGGTCGAGGCCCGACCGCCCGGGAAGAAGGTGAAGCGCCTGTCGCTGCTGAGCGGTGGCGAGCGGTCCCTGACGGCGCTGGCGGTCCTGTTCGCGATCTTCGCGGCCCGGCCGTCGCCGTTCTACGTGCTGGACGAGGTCGAGGCGGCGCTGGACGACGCCAACCTGGGGCGTTTCCTGGACGTGCTGCACAGCTTCCGCGGGTCCAGCCAGTGGATCATCGTGACCCACCAGCGCCGGACGATGGAGATCGCCGACACGGTCTACGGCGTGTCGATGGCCTCCGACGGCGTGTCGAAGGTGATCAGCCGGAAGCTGACCGACTCGGGTCTGTCCCGCGACGCCTCCTGACTGGGGCGGTCACAGCGTCGCCAACACGCGGTCCACGTTCGTCAGATCACCCTGCTGGGCGGACAGGACCGCCTCCTGCAGCGCGAAGGTGGCACGGACGCGGTCGATGTCGCTCTGGCGGCTGTGGACGGCGGGCACGCGAGCGGCCAGCAGGTCGATCAGCCCCGGTCCCAGCACCGAGAGGCTGGCCAGGTCCAGCACCGGGTCGCTGATCGTCATCGTGCCCAGGTCGATCACCCCGAGCCGTTGGTGCGCGGCGTCCCACAGCAGGTTCCCGCCCAGGTCGGCGTGGCACAGCACGCCGTCAACGGGTGTGACGGCCGCCAGGTCCTGCAACGACCGCCGGACACGGGCGGCGGTCGGGCCGGTCATGTGAGGGGCGAGCAGCCGGTCGACGTCGCCCTGCAGGTCGCTCGCGACCTGCGTCAGCGGGGTGGTCGGCAGGCCGCCGTCGCGCGCGTCCGACGTCGCCGCCGTCAGGCCCGCCAGCAGGCCGGCGAGGGCGTC
>JBFKGB010000005.1:0-24212 GCA_041633535.1 Euzebya sp.
GCCCCGGCCGAGCGCCTCGACGACGCCCGTGATCGCCCGCGGCTGGTCACCGGCGGGGCGGTAGTCGCTGACGATCTCGAAGCGGCCATCGGCGGGGGTCGGCATGGTGGCGAGTCTAGGGCGGGGGTGTGACAGCGCCCATGTCGGCGGACCAGGTCAGCCGCGGGTGCTGGTGCCCTCCAGGAAGCGCAGGTGCGGGACGTCGACCGTCCGTCCCTCCACGGTGCGCAGCACCACCGAGACGTTGCCCACCTGCACGACCTCACCGCTGACCGTGCCGCCGGCGCCGTCGGCCACCGTCACGGTGGTGCCGACACGCAGACCTGCGTCCACGTGGCGTCCGGCGATCACGGAGGACAGCAGCGGCCGCATGCCGAGCCCCACACCGATGGCGGTGGCCGCCAGGACGGCACCGAGCGTCAGCAGCAGGATCTGCCGCAGGACGGCCACGTCGATGCCTGCCTGCTCCGCGGCGATCAGCGACACCAGGATCACGACCGCCCAGTACACGGCCGCACCGGCCGTGCGCGCGATGGCCGGCCGGATCGCGCCGACCACACGGCTGACGGTCGCCCGCAGGATCGCGGCGACCAGGAGCGCCGCGATGACCAGGATGAAGCTGATGGTGAGGCCCGGCAGGGCCAGGATGATCCCCTCCAGCGACTGCTGGAGACCCTGGTCGGTGGCCTCACGGCCGACCAGCCGCCCGATCCCCAGGAGCACGCCGACCGCCAGGATGCCGACGAAGGCCGTGCGGCCCAGCGAGTCGGCCTCTGCCGGGTCGTCCAGCAGCCGGTGTCCGACGACGCGGATCACCGCTGCCACGATCACCGCGGCGACCGCGCAGACGACCATCGGGAGCAGTGCGCTCACCAGCGGGCCGTCGGCTGCCAGCAGGTCACCCATCGGAATCCTCCTGTTCGACCAGGCCCATCAGGTCGGGCATGGCGTGCGCGACCCTACCGAACGAGCCCCCGACCGCGCCGAGCAGCGCACCCAGCACCGCCTCGACCTTGACGCGCTGGACCGCGGCCTCCAGGGCCTCAGGGCGTGCCACCGTGGACTCGCGCAGCAGACCGGCGGCCTCGCGGACCAGGTGCAGGGACACGACGTCCATCTCGTCGGGGTCCGGGGTGTCGTCGTGCCCGGCGGGTACGGCGCTCATGGGGCACCTCCCACGCGGTCGTGGTCCCGCAGCGCGTCGGCGATGGCCTGACGGGCCCGGAAGATCCGGCTCTTGACCGCCGACAGGGTGATGTCGAGGGCCTCGGCGATCTCGTCGTAGGTCAGGCCCTCCAGCTCGCGCAGCACGAAGGCCGCGCGCGCGTCCGGCGACAGCCCGTCCAGGGTCCGGCGCACCACCGTCAGCCGCTCGGCGTCCAGCATCCGCTCCTCGGGCGCGTCGGCGACGGTGGGCTGCTCGGGGATCACGTCGGTGGCGGCCTCGCGTCGTCGGGTGACCAACGTCAGGCTCACGTTGGTCGCGATCCGGTAGAGCCACGTCGAGAAGGCGCTGTCACCGCGGAAGCCCGGCAGGGCGCGCCAGGCGCGGACGAACGTGTCCTGCGCGGCGTCCTCGGCGTCGCTGTCGCGTCCACAGATCCCGCGGGTGACGCCCAGCACACGGCCGTAGTGGACGCGCATGAGCGCCTCGAAGGCGGACACGTCCCCGGCGCGGGCCCGGTCGACGAGCTCGTCGACTGGTGTCGCATCCTCGGGCCCCTCCTTCCGCATCCTCGTCGTCCCTTTCGCCGTTCGACCGTCACACGACCCTGAAGTTGCACGGGAACTCATCCGGCCGTCGGTCGGGCCCCGGGAGCCAACCCCACGAGGACCACCACGTCAAGCGACGCGCCTTGGCCGTCGCAGCCCGACCGCCTGTAGGGTGCCGCTCGACCCGTCACCACCACGCAGGAGCCGCATCGTCATGCCCGCCGAGAACATCACGACCGCCGTCGACGGCCACGTCCTGCAGATCGGGATCGCCCGGCCCGAGAAGCGCAACGCCTTCGACCGGGGCATGAACACGGCCCTGGCCGAGGCCTACCACCGCCTGTCGACGGACCCGGACCTGCGCGCCGGCGTCGTGTACGCCGAGGGTGACCACTTCTCGGCGGGTCTGGACCTGGCCGACGTCGGCCCGGCGGTCGCCGCAGGCGAGCCGTTCAGCCCTGAGGGCCTGACCGATCCGTACGGCATCTGGGGTCCTGCCTGCGCCAAGCCCGTGGTGATGGCGGTGCAGGGCATCGCCTTCACCCTGTCCATCGAGCTGGCACTCGCCGCCGACATCGTCGTCGCGGCCGAGGACGTCAGGTTCGCCCAGCTGGAGATCGCCCGGGGCATCGTGCCCTTCGGTGGCGCCACGGTGCGCGCCGCGACCCAGCTGGGCTGGGGCAACGCCATGCGCTTCCTGCTGACGGGCGAGGAGTTCGGGGCGCAGGAGGCCCACCGCATCGGCCTGGTCCAGGAGGTCACCCCCGTCGGCGAGCAGCACGACCGGGCGACCGCCATCGCCCAGCGGATCGCGGCCCAGGGACCGCTGGGCGTCCAGGCGACGCTGCGGCAGTCCCGCCTGGCCCGCGACGTCGGCACCGACGCGGCGGTCGCGGACATGCGGGCGAACCTGCAGACGATCATGAACTCCGAGGACGCCGCAGAGGGCCTGCGCTCGTTCGTCGAGCGCCGGGCCGGCAGCTACACCGGCAGGTGAGACGTCGCGTCCTGGCGGCCGCCGCGGGCGCGCTGGTCGCCTCGTCGGTCCTGGCCGGCCTGCTGGCGCTGTCGCCGGTGCGTCCGGCCGGCCTGCTGCTGACCCTGGTGCTGATCACCCTGGTCGTGCCGCTGACGGCGTCGAGCGGGACCCGTCGTGGGCTGGCCCTCGCGGGCGAGGACGACCCGGAGACCGCCGGCCGCCTTGCCGCGTTCACCGCACCGGTGCTGGTGCTGGTGGTGGTGTTCACCGCCAACCTCGTGGCCGGCACGGCCGCGCTGGGGCTGCAGCAGCTGACGTCCCTGGTCGTCGGCACCGTGACCGCGGCGATGTTCGCCGCCCGCTTCAGCGGGGCCCTGGCACGGCACCTGGAGGAGCGGCAGGACCCCTAGCGGCGCCTGTGTGACCATCGTGGCGACGGCGCACACCGTCGATCCCTCAAGGAGGGGCCACCCCGTGCCGACAGGCAGGGGGGAGCCGGCGACAGCCGTGCCCGCCCATGTCCGACCCTCGAGGCCCCGGTGACCCCTCCACTCCCGCTGACCGACCGCGAGCCGACCGCCACGGTCCCACCCTCGCTGGCCGCCGACCTCGTCAGCCACGTCCAGCGGGTCGTGATCGGCAAGCAGCCCGTCGTCGAGCTGGCCGTCACCACGCTCCTCGCGGGGGGCCACCTGCTGATCGACGACGTCCCCGGCCTTGGCAAGACGCTGCTGGCCCGGACCCTCGCACGGGCCGTCGGCGCGGCCGAGTCGCGGATCCAGGGTGCGCCGGACCTGCTGCCCACCGACCTGACCGGCGCATCGGTCTGGCGGCCGGACGAGCACCGCTTCGACTTCGTCCCCGGCCCCCTGTTCGCGAACGTGGTGCTGGTCGACGAGGTCAACCGCATGCCCCCGCGCACCCAGGCGGCGCTGCTGGAGGCCATGGAGGAGGGGCAGGTGTCGGCCGACGGGGTCACCCACGCCCTCCCCCAGCCCCACCTCGTCATCGCGACGCAGAACCCGATCGAGCAGCAGGGCACCTACCCCCTCCCCGAGGCCCAGCTGGACCGCTTCACCGCCGCCACCGGCATCGGCTATCCCGACCCCGCCCACGAGGTCGCGATCATCACCGGCCAGCTGCAGTCCACACCACTGTCGCGGCTGCCCGCCCTGATGGACCTCCACCAGCTCGCTGCGCTGCAGGCGGCCGTCCGACAGGTCACGGTCACCGAGGACCTGGTGCGCTACGTCGTCCGGCTGGTCGCCGCGACCCGTGAGGCCCACGGTGTCCGGCTGGGTGCCTCGCCCCGCGCGGGGCTGCAGCTGACCCGCATGGCCCAGGCCGCCGCGCTGGTCCACGGCCGTCAGCACACCCTGCCCGACGACGTGAAGGCCCTCGCCCACGCGGTGCTCGACCACCGGCTGATCTGCGAGCCCGGCACCCGCCCGCCGTCGGCGGTCGTGACGGAGGTCCTGCAGCAGACGCCCGTCACCGGATGAGCGGGCGCAGACGGCCGCTCCCCCGCCCCATGCCGATCGGCTGGATGACCCTGGTCATCGCCGGCGTGCTGTACCTGGCCGGCAGCAACATCGGGTCGGGCTGGGTGATCATCCTGACCGCCGCGATGGCCGGAGGGGTCCTGCTGGACCTCGTGACCGTGTGGCGCGCCGACCGGTCGACGCTGACGGCGCTGACCCTGCCGGCGACCGCCGGCACGCTGGAGCCGCCGAGGGCGGTCCTCACGGTCGAGCGACGTGACCACGGCAGCGTCCTGCACGTCGCCGACGGGACCGACACCTGCCGCGGGGTCGTCCGTGGCCCCGGTGCGCGGCTGCAGGCGGTCGTCCCGGCGGCACGCGGCCACCACACCGACGGCCGGGTGTCGCTGCGCACGATCGGGACGCTGGGTCTGGCCCGTCTGGTCCGCACGCAGCACCACGAGGTGGACCTGTGGGTCCGGCCGTCGGTGCTCGCCGCCGACGCACGCATCCGGGCGCTGCTGGGCACGTCCGGCGAGGACGCCAGCCGCGCCCGGTCCACCGGCCAGGACGAGGTCCGGGGGGTCCGCGGGTTCGAGCCCGGTGACCCGCGGCGGTCGGTCCACTGGCGGGCGACGGCCCGGCACGGTGCGCTGATGGTCCGCCAGTCCGAGGGACCGCGCGGGGCCCACGTCCGTGTGGCCATCGCGGGCGGCACCTGGACGCCTGCGTCGCTGGACCTGGCCACGACGGTCACGGCCAGCCTCTGCAGCACCGCGGCACGCCTGGGCCACCGGGCCGAGCTGGCCGTCGACGGTGGGGTGCGTGGCTGGGACGACGTCACGCACCACGGGCTGGCCATGCTCCCACCTGCCGCGGGTGTCCCCACCCGCCCCCTGGCCGACGTCCCCGCCGAGGGTCTGCGGATCAGCCCGGCCGGTGAGGGCATCGTGGTGGAGGACCCGACGTCGCCCCCCGTCCACCTGACCGACGTCGAGGAGGCCCGTCGATGGCTCGCCTGCGCCTGATCGGGGCCGTTGCCGACGTCAACCGGACCCGCCGGCCCGAGCACGACACGGTGCTGCGGATGCGGATCCTCGCGGCGGTCTGCACCAGCGTGGTCGCCGTCGTGGCCGCCGGCGCCGCGCCGCTGGGCGAGAGCCTGCTGGTCCTGGCCCTCCTGCCCGTCGGCTTCCTGTGGTCCCACCGGCAGCGGGAGAGCTCCAACTTCGCGGCCAAGGGCGTCATCAGCCTGCTGGCCATGGGCGCGCTGTACCGCTTCTTCGCCGACATCATGACGATCGGGACCGTGGACGACGCGCGGCTGCCGTTGACCCTGATGTTCCTGGAGATCCAGGTCCTGCACGCCTTCGACCTGCCGCAGCGGCGCGACCTGGTGTTCACGCTGTCCTCCTCCCTGGCGCTCATGGGGCTCGCGGTGGCGACAGGACCGGGCGGCTGGCTGCTGCCTGTCGTCGCGGTGTACCTGGTCCTCGCTGGCTCGAGCCTGCAGCGCTACCAGACGTCGGTCGACGCCCAGTGGCTGGAGGAGGCGACGGACACCGCGTCGGTGACCACGCCCCAGGCCGCGGTGCAGCCCTCGGCGGGCCGGTGGCGCGGTGCGCGTCAGGCCGCGGCGGTCGCGCTGCTGGGTGCCCTGGTGTTCGTCAGCGTCCCGGTCAGCGCCGACGCCTCGCTGGGTGGCCTGCCCTTCGAGTTCGGCGTCGGCGGTCCGGCACCCCGGGAGGGCAACGGACGGGTGGGTGGTGACCTCCCCTTCGGCGAGTCCGACGGCGAGGGTTCCTTGTCGACGGACCCGATGGAGTACTTCGGCTTCGCCGAACGCGTCGACCCCCGCTCGGTCGGCGAGCTCAGCGACATCCCCGTCATGAGCGTCCGGACCAGCCGCCCACGTCCGATCCGCGGCGTCGTGTTCGACCTGTACGTCGACGGGGTCTGGGGACGGTCCGAGGAGGAGCCCGACCCGGTGCAGGGCCTGCCCGTCCGCATCGACTCCGTCCGCGGGCCGGCGTCGCGCTCGACCCGCGTGACCCAGACCTACGAGCTGCTGCACCCGACCCCGAACCTGCTGTTCACGGCCGCGGACCCCGTCGAGGTGTGGACCGCTGCGCGCAGCGTCACCCCGTGGACCGACGGCACCCTGACGACCGGCGTGGAGATGTCCGCCGGCACCGTGTACTCCGTCGTCTCGGAGGTCGACGTCACGCCGGTGGAGGTGCTGCGCCGTGCCCCGTTCGACTACGCCTCCGCCGACCCGGACGCCCTCACCCGGTGGACGACGCTCCCCCCGACCGTCCCGCAGCGCGTCCACGACCTCGCCACCGAGCTGGCGCTGGCGGCACCGACCCAGACGCCCTACGCGATCGCCGAGTCCATCCAGGCCCACATCGGACGCACCGTCAGCTACAGCCTGGGTGCGGACCCCACGCCGGCGGAGGAGGACCCGGCTGACCACATCCTCTTCGAGTCACGGCAGGGCTGGTGCGAGCCGATCGCGACGTCGATGGTCGTGATGTTGCGGTCCATCGGCATCCCCGCGCGGTTCGTGACAGGCTTCCAGCCGGGCGGTCGCAGCATCCTGAGCGGGCAGTACACCGTGCGGGCCAGCGACGCCCACGCCTGGGTGGAGGTCTTCGTGCCCGGGCACGGCTGGACGACGTTCGACCCGACGGGGGCGACGACGCCCGTCCTGGACCCCGACGGTCCGGGCCCCCAGATCCTCCTGCTGCTCGCCCTCGGCTGGCTGCGGGAGCGTCTGCCGACGGATCCGGGTACGTGGGCGCTGCTCGTCGGATCCCTCACCACCCTGGTGGTCGGGGCGGTCGTGTGGCGTCGACGTGCCCGCCGGGTGGCGCTGCGCCGCGCCGGTCCCTGGGCGGGGATGCTGCACCGTCTGCACGCCGAGGGGCTCAGCACCCCGGACGTGCTGACCCCGGCCGAGACGGTGGCGCGTGCCCACCGATCACTCCCCCACCTGGACGCCGATGCGCTCAGCGTGCTGCAGCGCTTCGAGGAGCACCGGCGCTACGGGTCCCCCGAGGACGCCCTGCACGCGGAGGCCGAGGCAGCGCTGGCACGGCTGTGACCGCCGTGCGGGTCAGCGCCGCCGGATCAGCCACCACAGCAGGGCCAGCACGACCGCCCCGCCAGCGAACGGTGCGAGTCGCTTGGCCACCGGGGCCCCCGCGACGTCGAGCAGGTCGATGGCCTCCGGCTCGCGACGTGGCGGCGCTGCGGCCGTGCGGGCTGTCGCCGCCGTCGTGGGCGTGGGCGAGGTGCCCTCCGCCGACGCCGTCGCTGCGTCGGCCCCGGTCCCGGCTGCTGCGTCGGTGACGGCCCCGGGCTCCTCCGCGGCGTCCCCAGCCGCTGGCGCGGGCTCGAGGTCCTCGGCCATGGTCTCGCCCAGGCACGTCGCGAACTGGTTGATCAGCTTCTGCCCGACCTCCTCCATCACGCCGCGACCGAACTGCGCCGGCCGGCCGGTGATGGCCAGGTCGGTGACCACGTGCACCTCGGCGCCCTCCGCGACCTCCGTCAGCGTCGCGCGCACGACGGCGTTGGCGGTGCCCGAGCCCCGTGCCTCCTTGCCGCGGGCGTCGATCGTGGCGGTCAGCGCCTCGGGGTCGACGTCGCGGTACTCGGCCTCGCCGCGGTAGGTCACGGTGATGGGCCCGATCTTCACCTTGACGTTGCCGGTGAAGCTGCTGCCGTCGACGGAGTCGATGGAGGCGCCGGGCATGCACGGGCCGATGCGCTCGATGTCCTGCAGGATCGCGAACGCCTGTGCGGGAGGGACGGGGACGGTGAAGGTGTGCTCGAGCTCCATGGTGGTTCTCCTCTGTCGGGGGTCAGGTCTGGTCCGGCGGGTGTGCCGACCACCGTGCGAGGTCGGCCGGTGTGTCCAGGTCGGTGGGGTCGCCGACGTCTGCACAGGCAACCATGCGCAGACGGTGGCCGTTGGCCGCGACCCAGCCGCGGGCGCCGCTGTCACCCTCGAGGGCGCCGACCACCTCGTCCAGGACGGCGGCCCCCAGGACGACGGGGTTGCGGGGGCGGCCGTCGTAGGTCGGCACGACCCCGGCCACCTCTTCGGTGTCGTGGACGTCCTGCCACGTCCCCACCAGGCGGCGGACCACGGCGGCCCCGATGCCGGGTGTGTCCACGGGCAGCAGCATCACCGCGTCAGCGCCGGTGTCCCCGGCCCAGCGCAGCGCCACCTCCACCGAGGTGGCCATCCCCGCGTCCCAGGCGGGGTTGTGCAGCACCCGGACGTCGAGGCCGTCCAGCAGGGCGGTCGTACGGTCGGCGGCGGCCCCGACGACGACGCCGAGGGGCGTGCAGCCGCCGTCCATGAGGACCGCGGCGGCCCGGCGGACCAGGGGTGTGCCGTCAAGGACGACACCGGCCTTGGGCTGGCCCATCCGCCGTCCGGCACCGGCGGCCAGCACGACACCGGCGACGCTCATGCGTGGACCGGATCGGGATGGATGCGGCCCTGCGTGCCGCTGAGCGGCTGGCCGGTGCCGCCCCAGCGCAGCTGCACGATCTCGGCCGCGATCGAGATGGCGGTCTCCTCGGGCGTGCGGGCGCCCAGGTCCAGCCCGATCGGGGACCGCAACCGCGCCAGCTGCTCGTCGGTGACGCCGAGCTCACGCAGGCGCGCCAGCCGGTCCTCGTGTGTCCGACGCGACCCCATCGCGCCGATGTAGCCCGCGTCGGTGCGCAGCGCGACCTCCAGCAGCGGCACGTCGAACTTGGGGTCGTGGGTCAGGACGCACAGGGCCGTCCGGCGGTCGACGGGGGCGGTCGGCAGGAACCGGTGGGGCCACTGCACGACGACCTCGTCGGCGTCGGGGAAGCGTGCCTTCGTCGCGAACACCCGTCGGGCGTCGCACACGGTCACGTGGTAGCCCAGGAACTTGCCGGCCCGCGCGACGGCGGCCGCGAAGTCGATGGCGCCGAAGACGTACATGCGGGGCGGCGGCTGGAAGGTCTGGATGAACACGCTGACGTCGTCGACCCGACGCTCCCCGTCGGCACCGTAGCTGCGTGTCGC
The DNA here is from genome assembly GCA_041633535.1 of Euzebya sp. Classification (GTDB taxonomy): domain Bacteria; phylum Actinomycetota; class Nitriliruptoria; order Euzebyales; family Euzebyaceae; genus Euzebya. The sequence goes on from JBFKGB010000005.1 coordinate 9,251, forward strand.
GGTCCGTCCCTGGGCCAGCAGGCCCCGTGCGTCGGAGGTCACGGCGACGCCCAGGCCCTCGCTGCCGATGTCGCCGTACGTGGCGTCGGCGGTCACGACCAGCTTGGCCCCGACCTGACCAGGACCGTCGGTGACGGTGGCGATGGCGACGCCGAGCCCGTCGCGGATGTGCTGGCGGACCAGGTCGAAGGCAGGGACGGCGAACGGCTCGATGAACAACGAGATCTCGCCACCGCAGGTCAGGCCCACGGCGACGGCCTCGTCGTCGCTGACGCCGTAGGTGACCTGGCGGGCGGCGCCGCCGGCGAGGACCTCCTGTGCCTGCTCGACCACGGCGCCCTCGACACAGCCGCCGGACACGCTGCCGACGACGGTGCCGTCGATGCTCACCGCCATGGCGGCGCCGGGGTCACGGGGCGCGCTGATCCGGGTGTCCACGACGGTGGCGAGCGCAGCCGCCGTCCCCTCGGTGTGCCAGCGGTCGAGCTCGGCGATGATCTCACGCATGGATCGGCTCCCTGGGTGGTCGGGTCCGCGACGACCGGCCGGCCACGACGGCCGCCAGCCGCTCGAGCGCCGCGACGCTGTGGCCGCTGACGAAGTCGTCGACATGTGGCAGCGCGGCCGCCATGCCCCCCACGAGGGGTGCGTAGCCCGGCGCGGCCTTCCGCGGGTTGGACCAGACCACGCGGTGCGCCAGCCGGTGCAGCCGTGCCATCTGCTGCCCCAGCAGGCCGGGGTCCCCACGCTCCCACCCGTCGCTGAGGAAGACCACGACGGCACCGCGGGCCATCCCGCGCTGCCCCCACCGGTCCAGCCACTCCTTCAGCCCGTCGGCAAGGCGTGTCCCACCGGACCAGTCGGGGATCGCGCCCGCGACTGCCGCCATGGCGGTGTCGGGGTCGCGGTGCCGCAGCTCACGGGTGATGCGGGTCAGGCGGGTCCCGATCGTGAACGCCTCGGCCGGGCGGTCGGCGGGACCGCGCCCGACGGCGACATGGGCGAAGCGCAGCAGCGCGTCGGCGTAGGTGCTCATCGAGCCGGACACGTCGACCATCAGGACCACGCGACGGGGCTCGTGGCGCTGCCGCCGGTGCCGCAGCCGACGTGGGTCGCCCATGCCGTGCAGGACCGCCCGCATCGTCTGCTGCCGGTCCAGCGGCCCGCGGTGCCAGCGCTGGTGACGGCGGGTCCGTCGCAGCTCGCCGGGCAGCCGCACGGCGGCCAGCAGGTGGTTGACGAGCTGGCGGTCGGCGGCGCTGAGCGAGGCGAGGTCCCGCGTGCGCAGGACCTCGGTGCGCGACGCGCCGGCGGTCAGCCGCTCCTCGTCCTCCTCCTCCGCCCGGTCCTGCTCGTGCAGCGGGGCGGTCAGCGACCGCAGCCGCGGCGGTGACGCCGAGGGCGGGGCGGCACGCAGCCGGCGGTGCGGCGCCTCGCCGTCGAAGAAGGCGGTGAAGGCCCGGTCGTACCGACCGAAGTCCGTGGGGCTGCCGCACAGCATGGCGTGCCCGGCCCAGTACACGTCGGACCGCACGTTGGGGTCCAGCACCCCCAGCGCCTGCACGAAGGCCTCGACGCGTCCGACGGTCACCCCCACACCCGCGGCGCGGACGGTCCGTGCGAACGCGGTCGCGGTCGCGACCATGTCGGCGCTGGTCGCGGTCGCGACCATGTCGGCGCTGGCCAATGGCACCTGGTCGGCGGTCATGCGCCGGCGAGCGCCTCGGCGACCATGCGACCCATGTCCATCCGCTGCGCGTGCTCGAGGTCCTCGCGGTACTTCAACACCGAGCCGAGGGTGTGCGTGGCCAGCTCGGCGTCCAGGGTGTCGGCCCCCAGCGCCACGAGGGCCGCCGTCCAGTCGATGGTCTCGGCGACGCCGGGCGGTTTGAACAGGTCCTCGGCGCGCAGCGCCTGCACCACCGTGACGACCTGACGGGTCAACGACTCCGCCGCGCCCGGGCACCGGCGGCGCACGATCGCGCACTCGCGGTCGAACCCGGGGTGGTCGACCCAGTGGTAGGTGCAGCGTCGCTTCAGCGCGTCGTGCACCTCACGCGTCCGGTTGGACGTGATGACCACCAGGGGCGGCACGACCGCCCTGACCTCGCCCAGCTCGGGGATGGTCACGGCGAACTCGCTCAGCAGCTCCAGGAGGAACGCCTCGAACTCGTCGTCGGCCCGGTCGATCTCGTCGATCAGCAGGACGGATGGGCTGGTGCGCAGCGCCCGCAGCAGCGGCCGTTCCAGCAGGAAGCGCTCGTCGTACAGCTCGCCCTCGAGCACGTCGACGTCGGGGCCGGGGCCGTCGTGGCCGGCTGCGGTCTCGGCGGCACGCAGGTGCAGCAGCTGTCGCGGGAAGTCCCAGTCGTACAGGGCCTGTGAGGCGTCGATCCCCTCGTAGCACTGCAGTCGGATCAGGGGCGCGCCGAGCAGCCGGGCCATGGCCTGCGCCAGGGCGGTCTTGCCCACACCGGGCTCGCCCTCCAGGAACAGCGGTCGGTTCAGCCGCAGGCTCAGGTAGGCGACGGTCGCCACGCCGTCGCCGGCCAGGTAGTCGAGGTCGGCGAGGGCCGACGCCAGCGCCGCAGGTCCGGTGATGCCGTCGGGCAGGAGCGTGGTGGGGACGGTCGGCTCGGCCATCCCCACCGTGGTGGCACCCTCAGGCAAGTGCGGCGGTGACCGCGCGGCGTGTCAGCACGCGGGCCAGGTGCTCACGGAAGGCCGCGTCGGCGTTGAGGTCGGCAGGTGGGCTGGTGCCCTCAGCTGCACCCTCACACGCCGCGGCGATGGCGCCCGCGTCGTCGCCGGCCACGCCCTGCAGGGTCTGCTCGACCCCGCTCGCGCGGAACGGGACGCTGCCCATGTTGGTCAGACCCACCCGGGCGTCGCTGATGCTGCCGTTGGCCGTGACGACCGCCAGCGAGCCGACGATCGCCCAGCCGTGGGAGATCCGGCTGAACTTCTGGTAGCTCCACCCGGTCCCCTCCTGCAGCTTGGGCCAGGACACCTCGACCAGCACCTCGTCCTCCGCCACCGCCGTGGTCAGGTAGTCCACGAAGAACTCGCTGGCGGGGACGGTCCGTCGTCCCGATGGACCCTCGACCAGGAACTCCGCGCCCAGCGCGAGGGCCATGGCCGGCATGTCGCTGGCCGCGTCGCCGTGGGCGAGGGACCCGCCGTGTGTGCCGCGGTGGCGCACCTGGGGGTCACCGACGGTGCCGGTGACCTCTGCGATGACCCCGCAGTGCTGGGCGACCAGGGGTGCCGTCATCACGTCGTAGTGGGTGGTGGCCGCACCGACGACCAGGCGGTCCCCCTCCTCACGGACGCCTGTCATCTCCTGGACACGCCCGATGTCCACGACCGTCTCGGGGTAGGCGAGCCGCAGCTTCATCAGCGGCAGCAGCGAATGGCCGCCTGCCAGGATCTTGGCGTCGTCCGCCGACGCGAGGGCCTCGACGGCCTCCGCGACGGTGGACACCCGGACGTAGTCGAAGTCTGCGGGGATCACTGCTGGCCTCCTTCGGGGCGTGCCGAGTCCTCGGACGCCATGGTGGTGCTGCCCTCGCCGGCAGACCGGGCGGCGGACAACGCCGCCCAGACGTTGCGTGGGGTCATCGGCATGAGGACGTCGGTGACCCCCATGGGACGCAGGGCGTCGACCACGGAGTTCACGACGGCGGGGGTCGAGGCGATCGTGCCGGCCTCACCGACGCCCTTGACGCCCAGGTCGTTGGACGTCGCCGGCGTCTCGGTCCGGTCGGTCGTGAAGTGCGGCATGTCCACCGCGGTGGGCAGCGTGTAGTCGATGAACGTCCCGGTCAGCAGGTTCCCGGCGTCGTCGTACTCCACCCCCTCCCACATCGCCTGGGCGATGCCCTGGGCGAGGCCGCCATGGACCTGCCCCTCCACGATCATCGGGTTGACCACGTTGCCGATGTCGTCGACGCACACGTACCGGGTGATGGTGACGCGACCGGTCTCGGTGTCGACCTCCGTGGCGCACAGGTGGGTGCCGTGGGGGTAGGAGAAGTTCTCCGGGTCGAACACCATGTTGGCCGTCAGGTCCAGCTCGACGCCCTCGGGGTAGTCGTGACCGGCGAAGACCGCCAGCGCGATGTCCTGGATGGTCGTGGACTTCTCGGGGTCGCCCTTGACGGAGTAGGACCCGGCGTTGAACTCGATGTCGTCCTCGCTGGCCTCCAGCATGTGGGCGGCGAACTTCTTCGCCTTCTCCACGACCTTGTCGCAGGCGCGCTTCAGCGCGATGCCGCCCACGACCAGCGAGCGGGACCCGTAGGTGTCCAGCCCCATCGGCGACACCTTCGTGTCACCGTGCAGGACGTCGATGTCGTCGAAGGGGACCCCCAGGTAGTCGCTGGCGATCTGGGACCAGGCGGTCACGTGCCCCTGCCCGTGCGGGCTGGTGCCGGTGACGACCTCGACCTTGCCGGTCGGCAGCATCCGGACCGTCGCGGCCTCCCAGCCACCGGCCCCGTACGACAGCGACCCCAGGACGCGGGAGGGCGCCAGGCCGCACATCTCGGTGAACGTCGAGATGCCGATGCCCAGCTGGACGGGGTCGCCCTGCTCGCGCCGCCGCTGCTGCTCCGCCCGCAGGCCGTCGTAGTCGAACAGCTCCATGGCCCTGGCGGTGGCGGCCTCGTAGTTCCCGGAGTCGTAGGTGAGGCCTGCGACCATCTCGTAGGGGAACTCCTCGTGCGTGATCCAGTTCCGCTTGCGCAGCTCCATCGGCTCCATGCCGATCTCGGCGGCGAGCTCGTCGATGATCCGCTCGATGGCGAACGTCGCCTCGGGACGGCCGGCGCCGCGGTAGGCGTCGGTGGGGGTCTTGTTGGTGAAGACGCCCCTGCACTCGAAGGAGTAGGCATCCATCTTGTAGATGGCCGGGTACATGAACGCGCCCAGCAGCGGCACGCCGGGGCTGACCAGCTGCAGATAGGCCCCCATGTCGGCGAGCAGCTCGACCTTCAGCCCACGGATGCGACCGTCGGCGTCGGCTGCGATGGTGATCTGCTGGACCTGGTCGCGACCGTGGACGGTCGCCTGCATGTCCTCCGACCGGGTCGCCGTCCACTTGATCGGCCGACCCATCTTCATGGCGAGGGCGGTCAGCAGGACCTCCTCGGCGTAGACGTTCAGCTTCGAACCGAACCCGCCGCCCACGTCGGGCGCGATGACCCGCACCTTCTGCTCGGGGATGCTCAGCGTCAGCGCCAGCATCAGCCGCAGGATGTGCGGCACCTGGGTCGCGGACCAGACCGTGACCTCCCCCGAGGCGGCCTGCGGGTCCACGACGACCGCGCGGGGCTCGATGGCCGCCGGGATCAGGCGCTGGTTGACGAAGCGTCGGTGCACCACGTGGGCGGCACCCTCGATGGCCTCCTCGATCGCGCTGCCGCCGGCGAACGGCCACGTGTAGGAGATGTTGGAGTCCAGCTGGCTGTGGGCCGTGGGGGCCCCCGGCTGGGCCGCGGCCTCCAGGTCGACCACGGCCTCGAGGGGCTCGTAGGTGACGTCGATGTACTCGAGGGCGTCCACGGCCGAGGCACGGTCACGCGCCACCACCACGGCCACGCCGTCCCCGACGTAGCGCACCTCGTCGGTCGCCAGCGCCATGTGCGGCGGGTTGACCATGTCGGGCGTGACCGGCCACGCGCACGGCAGCGCCCCGTAGGACTCGGCGAGCTCGGCCCCGGTGAACACGGCGATCACACCGGGACGCTCTGTCGCCGCCGACGTGTCGATCGAGGTGATCCGGGCATGGGCCATGGGCGAGCGCAGCAGCGAGGCGTGCAGCATGCCCGGCAGGACGATGTTGTCGGTCCAGCGCGTCTGGCCGGTGACGAGCCGGGCGTCCTCCTTTCGGAGGGTCGCCTTCCCGATCTCGGTGTCCGGGCGGTCCTCGACGGCCGTCATGACGTGGCCCCCTGCATCTCCTCGGCGGCCTGGGCGACCGCGGCGACGATGTTCTGGTACCCGGTGCAGCGGCAGAGGTTGCCCTCCAGGCCGTGCCGGATCTCGTCCTCCGTCGGCGTCGGGTTCTGCCGCAGCAGGGACGTCGCCGCGCAGATCATCCCGGGTGTGCAGTAGCCGCACTGCAGGCCGTGCTTCTCGTGGAACGCCCTCTGCACCGGCGTCCACTCCCCGTTGGCGAGCCCCTGCACGGTCGTGACCTCCGCACCGTCGGCCTGGACGGCGAGCATGGTGCAGGACTTGACCGAGCGGCCGTCCACCAGGACCGTGCAGGCCCCGCAGTTGGACGTGTCGCAGCCCACGTTGGTACCGGTGAGACCGAGCGTCTCGCGCAGGTAGTGCACGAAGAGCGTCCTCGGCTCCACTTCGTCGCTGTAGGTGGTCCCGTCGACCGAGACCGAGATCTTCGCCATGTGCCCTCCGTATGCCATGTGGCGACCTCGGGGTATGCCGAGGCCGACGCCCCCTCGGGGGCGTGTCGTGCGCGCCGGGGGCTCCGTCCCCGGGCGGATCCGTCCCGTCGGCTCCGAGGGGTTGGACCTGTGCGGGAGCCTAGGACCGCGGCAGCCGGACCGGAAGGGGTGATTTGCGTCACATGGGGGATCATTCGCGCCATGAGCGCCCCGACCACGTCCGTGACGTCCGCCGACCTCCCGCAGATCGTGGGCCGCACCCTCGGACCCACGAGGTGGCACGACCTCACCCAGGCCGACGTCGACGCCTTCACCACCCTGACCCGCCAGGGGCAGTGGATCCACACCGACGTCGAGGCCGCTGGTGTGGGTCCGTTCGCGGGCACGATCGCCCCGGCGACCATGGTGGCGGCCCTGCTGCCCGGCCTGGCCACCGAGCTGCTCGACGTCACGGACGCGGCGCTGACGCTGACCCACGCGATCGACGACATGCGGTTCCCGGCGACCCTCCCGGTCGGCACCGCGCTGCAGGCCACCGCCACGGTGACCGACGTCGGCGACGTCCCCGGCGGACGGTCGGTCACCATGGACCTGCGGGTCGAGCGCGACGCCGGGATCGAGCCGGTCGGCGTCGCCACGCTGACCCTTCGGTACTACCTGTAGCCGTCCGGCACCCCCGGAACGCAGGACCAGAGAGGGATCACAAGAAAGGACTACTCATCGAGGATCACAGCCTGTAACATGCAGCTGACCGCACTGTCGGTGCGACCACCGGACGTCGAGCGGGACGGCACGGGGGTCGGGCCGTGACGTCGCCCATCCCCATCGCCCCCCGCAGGTCCCCTCATGCACCACGACAACCACACCGACGGTGACCGACCCCGCGGGCTCCGCGTGACGGAACGCATCATCATCACCCCCAGTCGTCGGCAGGACCCCCGGCCGGCGCCGCTGATCATCCGGTTCAGCCCCTCGGTCGGGGAGGCCGGCGACGACGTGACCACGCGAGAGGAGCAGGGACGATGGTGATGGACCTCCCGGAGGTGCAGGAGGCGGTCCGCCAGATCCCTGGCGTCGCTGCGGCGACGATCCGCTGGCCCGACCCCCTGGGCCCGGCGTCGCTGCGCGTCGAGTTCGACGAGGGCGCCAACCAGCAGGCGATCGGCGAGGCGATCATCCGCACGCTCGTGGACGTCGCCGACGTGGACCTGGCGACCATGCACCTGGAGCGCGCGAACGTCGTGGAGCAGCGTCCCCGGCCGGTGTTCCAGGGGTTGTCGCTGGAGCGCTTCGACGACGAGCTGGCCGTCGAGGTGCACCTGCGGGTCGACACCACCGACGTCAGGGGCCGCAGCAGCGGCGTGCTGGCGGACCGGCCCGAGCTGCGCCTGGTGGCCGAGGCGACGGTGGACGCCCTCCACCGGACCCAGGCGGGACCCTTCGAGGTCCGTGACGTCCAGCGGCTGGAGATGGGCGGGACGGAGATGGTCGTGACGACCGTGGCCATCCACGACGGCCACTCCGCGGCGCTGATCGGGGCGGCCGTGGTCGGCCTCGACGCCCGCGAGTCCACGGTGCGTGCGACCCTCGACGCGGTCAACCGCGTGCTGAGCGTCGTCGCCCACTGAGGGGCGATCACCCGCCGATGTAGGACATCTCCACGCGGTCGCGGGGCTGGGACTGTCCCGCAGCGCGCTGCTCGGAGTAGCGGTCGTCGCGACGGCCCCAGATGCCGGCCAGGGTGCCGCGCAGGTCGTCGTCGTCGGCGCCGTCGCGCAGCACCGCCCGCAGGTCGTGGCCCCGCGTGGCGAACAGGCAGGTGAACAGCTCGCCGACCGCCGACAGCCGGGCCCGCACGCAGGTGCTGCAGAAGGGCTGGGAGACGCTGGCGATCACGCCGACCTCCCCGGCGCCGTCGTCGTAGCGGAACCGGTCGGCGACCGCCGTGGCGGCCGCGCCGCCCTCGGGGCGCTCCAGCGGTGACAGCGGGTGGCGCGCCCCGATGCGCTGCACGATCTCGGCTGCGGTGACCACGTGGGCCGGTGACCAGCCGTTGGTGCTGCCGACGTCCATGAACTCGATGAACCGCACCGTGATCCCGCGGTCACGGCCGAGCTCGGCGAGGGGCAGGACCTGGTCCTCGTTGACGCCCTTCTGCACCACCGTGTTGATCTTGACGCCCAGCCCGTGCCCCAGGGCCGCGTCGATGGCCTCGAGGACCGGGGCCACCCCGACCTTGACGTCGGCCATCCGCATGAACACGTCCTCGTCCAGCGCGTCCAGGCTGACCGTGACCCGGTCCAGGCCGGCGTCGACCAGCTGGTCGAGCGCTGCGGGCAGCAGCACCCCGTTGGTCGTCATCGCGATCTCCTCGACGCCGTCGATGGCGTCCAGGGCCGCCACCAGCAGGTGCAGGTCACGACGCAGCAGGGGTTCCCCGCCGGTCAGCCGCACCTTGCGGACCCCCAGGTCGGCGGCGGCGGCCACCACGCGCGTGATCTCCTCGAAGGTCAGCAGCGCCTGGCGTGGCAGGAAGGCGTGGTCGGGCCCGAACTGCTCGCGGGGCATGCAGTAGGTGCAGCGGAAGTTGCAGCGGTCGGTGACCGAGACCCTCAGGTCGGTCAGCCCACGTCCGCGCGCATCGGTGATCACTGTGACCAAGGCTACGGCGGCGGCCGCTAGCCTGCGTCGGTGTTGACCCGCACCCCACGTCTGCGCCGGCCACGCCCCGGGACCATCACGGGGTCGCTGGTCGACCTCGTCGTGGCCGAACGGCTGCTGGTGGGCCTGCTCATCGTCTTCACGGTGGCGACGCTGGCGCCCGCAGGCGGCGTGCCGGCAGTCGTCGCGCCGGAGGCCCGGGTGGCCCTGGAGACCACCCGGTTCCTCGTGACCTTCGCGACGGCAGGGCTGCTCGGCGGCCTGGGCGGCGGGGGGAACCACCGGTCGGGGTTCATCGCCGCGCTGATCGTGCTGGGGCTCACCGACCTGTGGTTCGGCGTGATCCCCAACGTCGTGGACGTCCCCGGTCTGTCCGACCGCAGCACGGCGCTGCCGTGGGTCACCGCCCGGCAGATCGCCGGGGTGCTGTTCGTCCTGGTGGGCCTGGAGTGGCCACGCTGGCCCACCGCGCGTCTGGTGGGCGCCGCCGTCGGCGTGTTCACCCTGCTGGAGCTGACGGTCCTGACCACCATCTCGCCGCTGGGCCCGGGACGGCTGGAGTCCACGGTCGCCCCGCCGGTCTCGGCGACGCAGCTCGTGCTGGAGGTGGTCCCGCTGGTCCTCTTCGCGGTCGGGGCCGCGCTGGCACGCCGCCTGTACGACCGGGACGGCCAGCCCGTCGACCGGTGGCTCGCCTCAGCGTTGATGGTGGGGGCCTTCACCCAGATCCACGAGGCCGCGTTCCCGGTCGGCCTGGGTCCGGTCATCAGCACGGCCGACCTGCTGCGGGCCGGCTCGACGCTGCTGCTGCTGACGGGCGCGGCGCTGCAGGTCGTGCAGCTGCGCCGTGACCGCACCAGGGCGCTGGAGCTGTCCCAGGCGGACCTGCGGGAGCTGCGGGAGGTCAGCAACCGGCTGCAGGACTACGTGGCGCAGGAGGCGTCCTTCAGGTCGGTGGTCACCCACGAGCTCGCCACACCGGTGGCGACCATCTCGGCCTACGCCCACGTCCTGAACGCGGGCGACCTGACGCCACCCGCCGACGCGGCGGCGCGCACGATCGAGGCGGAGGCACGTCGACTGCGCGTCCTCATCGAGCGGATGGACGAGCTGACCGGTCTGGACGCCGACGCGCTGAACGTCGAGCCGAGGCCGCTGAGCGTGGTCCCCCTGCTGCACGAGGCCGCGGCGTTCGGCCGGGCGCTGCCGGGGAACCACCCCGTGACGGTGCGGGCCGAGGACCAGGTGCTCGACGTCGACCCGACCCGCGTGTCACAGACGCTCCGCAACCTGATCGCCAACGGCGCCCGCTACACACCCAACGGCACGGTCATCCAGCTGGCCGGGCGCGTGGTGTCCCTTCCGGACGCCCCACCGGTCTATGAGATCACGGTCAGCGACGACGGCCCGGGTTTCGGGGTGCAGGATGCCGACGAGCTGTTCCAGAAGTACCGGCGCGGCCCCGCGGCCACCCAGGTCGACGGCACCGGCCTGGGCCTGTGGATCGTGCGGGAGGTCATGCGGGCGCACGACGGGACGGTCACCATCGTGGACCCGGCAGGACCGGGTGCCCGCGTCCGGCTCTGCTTCCCCCTCCCCCGACCCACAGGAAACCAGCGCACATGACCCGCATCCTGATCGTGGAGGACCACACCAGCTTCCGGCAGGCGCTGGCCGCGGTGCTCTCCCTCGAGGAGGGCCTCACGGTGACCGGCCAGCTGGGGACCGGTGACCCCGACGAGGCCGTCGCCGCGGCCGCGGGGGTGGACGTCGCGATCGTCGACCTGGAGCTGCCCGGTGGGGACGGCGCCGGCGTGGTGCGTGCCCTGGCGCAGGTCGACCCGCCGGTGCGGTGCGTGGTCCTGACGGGGCTGCGCGACGACCGTGAGCTGGGCCGGGCGATCGAGGCCGGCGCGGCGGCCGTGATCACCAAGACCGCCGAGATGGACGTCATCGTGGACGCGGTCCGCACCGTTGCGGCGGGCGGGTCGGTGCTGCCCGCCGAGGTCACCAGCCGGCGCCTGCGGGCGTTGGCACGCGACCGTGAGCGGCGCTGGCGGTCCGCCCTGCTCGCCGAGCAGCTGACCCCGCGGGAGATGGAGGTGCTGGAGCACCTGGTGTACGGCCAGAACAACACCCAGATCGGCACCTACCTGGGCATCTCACCCGAGACGGTCCAGACCCACGTGCGCAACCTGATGAGCAAGCTGTCGGCGTCCTCGCGGCTGGAGGCGGTCAGCCTGGCCCTGCAGCACGAGCTGGTCGCACCCCCCTGATCCCGGGTGGCCCGGCCTACCCGGCGATGGGTACGGTCCGGGGGCCCCACGGGGGGAGGGTGGGACCATGACCACTCTCGGACAGATCGGGCCGGGCCACGGCCGGCAGGTCCTCGGCGTCATCGCCAGCGCCGCGGTCGTGGGGGCCGGCGTGCTGCTGCTCCTGGGCGACCTGGACATCGGCATCGCCGCGATCTGCGTCGGTGGGGCCTCGCTGGCCTGGACCGTCGCGGGTCTGCAGGACGCACGGACCCTCTCGGTCCTGGACGACATGGTCCTCGGCGACCTCGCGGTCCCGCTGCCCCTGCTGCCGATGCGGTCCAGCAACCCCCGCCGTGACATCGCCTGGCTGCCGGCCGACGTGCCTGCGCTGGTCGCGCTGCCCGACGGGGGCTGGGGCCTGGTGGCCCACGACACCGCCGTCGCCGCGTCCGAGCGGGTGGGCTTCAACGGTGAGTGGCACCGGGTGGCCGAGCCCAAGGAGGTCTTCGCCGCCACCGACTCGGTGCCGACCATCCAGCGGATACCACGTGGCGGTGACGCCGCGCTGGTGGACACCGAGTGGCCGATCCCCCACGGCGTGGTCGGCACCACCATCCGCGACCTGGCGGAACGGCGGGCCGAGAGCCACGCCGACCGCACCGCCGGGGCGCGGTCCCACGGTCTGCACCTGATGCCCACGACGAACCGGAAGCGCGCATGACGGTGGTGCTGGCCGCAGGTGCGGTGACGGAGGACGACCTCCTCAGGTTCTGGATATCGCTCGCCATCCTCCTGATGGCTGCGAAGCTGCTGGGCCATGCCGCCCGGCGGCTGGGACAGCCCGCAGTCGTCGGCGAGCTGACGGCCGGCGTGCTGCTGGGCCCCACGCTGCTGGGACGGCTGGCCCCCGACACGGCGGCCTACCTGTTCCCGGCGGAGGGCAACGTCGCGGCCATGATCGCCGCGGTCGCCTGGCTGGGCGTGGTCCTGCTGCTGGCGGTCACCGGCTTCGAGATCGACCTCAGCACCCTCAAGCGGCTGGGGCGCGTGGCCGTGACGACGTCGACGTTCAGCCTGGTGGTGCCCATCGCCATGGGGCTTGGCCTGGGCCTTGCCCTGCCGCCGCTGTTCGCCGGCGAGGCCGGCGCAGGGCTGCCGCTGTTCATGGGTGTGGCGCTGGGGATCTCGGCGCTGCCCGTGGTCGCGAAGGTCCTGCGGGAGCTGCAGCTGGCCAAGGCCGGCGTGGGCCAGGTGATGCTGGCCGCCGGGATGGTCAACGACGTCATCGGCTGGGCCCTCCTGGGCGTGGTCGCCGGTGTCGTGACCAGCGCCGGCTCGCCGCTGGTGGGGCTGGCGACGGCGCTGGTCGGCTCGATCGCGGTGATCGTCGGCGGGCTGACCGTCGGTCAGCGGGCGGTCGACGCGCTCCTGCGCCTGGTCCGCCGGTCCGACGACGACGAGGCGTCCCTCCTGGGCGTCTCGACGATCATCATCGTCATCGGCGGCGCGATCACCCAGGCGCTGGGTGTCGAGGCCGTCCTGGGTGCCTTCGTGGCCGGCATGGTGCTGTCCCGCTCACCCCTGGGTGGTCAGCAGATCGAGCGGCCGCTCAGCCGCATGGCCGACCAGATCCTGGCACCCGTCTTCTTCGCCACCGCAGGCCTGCAGGTGGACCTGCTCGGCATCGTGCGCCCACCGGTCCTCGGCTGGACCCTCGCCATCATCGCCGTGGCCGTGACCGGCAAGGTCCTCGGCGGCTGGATGGGTGCCCGTCTGGGCGGCTTCTCCAACCGTGACGGCCTGGCGGTCGGCATCGGCCTGAACGCCCGTGGCGCGCTCGAGATCGTCGTGGCGTCCGTCGGGCTGTCCCTCGGCGTGCTGTCCACCGAGGCCTACAGCGCCGTGGTCGTCATGGCGGTCGTGACCTCGCTGATGGCACCGCCGCTGCTGACCCTCGTCCTGGGGCTGAACCCCAAGGACAGGACCGGCCGCGAGCACACCAGCCCCTTCGCCCACATGCGCACGGTGCTGGTGCCCACGCGTGGCGGCGACTCCTCGGTCCTGGCCGGCAGGATCACCGACGTGGTCCTGCCCACCACGGCGTCGTTCACGGCCCTGACCGTCCACCGCGACGCCGAGGACTCCCGGGCCGGCCGGGCGGCAGCCCGGACCCTGGCCGACCACATCGGCCGCCGGATGCGCTGGCGGGACCACATCAGCGCAGACCCGGCCCTTGAGGTCCTGGCCGAGTCGGTGATGGGCTACGACATGATCGCGGTCGGCAGCACCGCCGACCCGAGCGCGCCCGGTGCCATCAGCGAGACGCTTCAGCACATCGTCGGCGCCGCGTCCATCCCGGTCCTGCTGGTGCGCAACGCACCCGGCGCCGACCCCGGCGAGATCCAGCTGGAGCGCATCCTGACCGGCGTCACCGGCTCAGGATCGGGCAGCGTCGCCGTGGACCTGGCGACCCGTGTCGCAGCGGGTCAGGGCGCGGAGCTGTCGCTGCTGCACGTCGCCGACGTGCTCGAGCCCGCGGCCGTGGCCGTCGGCGGCGGGTCGCAGGACGACAGCGACCGCAGCCGGTCAGTGCGGCTGCGGTCGGTCCAGCAGCGCACCGTCGCCGCGGCCGACGAGGTGCTGGAGGCCCCCCGGCTGCGCGCCGTCGAGCAGGGCGTGGATGCGCAGGCCCTGCTGCTGCGGGGGCGCCACGTCGGCGAGGAGATCGTCGCGGCGGCGGTCGAGGCGGACGCCGACCTGGTGGTCGTGGGCGCCGAGCAGCGATCCGAGGGCGGGGCCTTCCTGGGCCACACGGTCGCACACCTGCTGGAGCACGCGCCGATGTCGGTGGCGGTGGTGATCAGCCCGCGCGGCTGACCGCGGCGGTGTGGTGCAGCGCCGCAGCGACCTCGGCCACCCGCGCCCGCAGCTCCTCAAGCGTCCCCTCGTTGTGGATGACGTGGGTGGCCACCGCCAGCTTGTCGGCGAGCGGTGCCTGGCTGGCGATGCGTCCTGTGGCCTCGTCGGCGTCCATCCCCCGCAGCCGCACCAGGCGGTCGTGCTGGACCTCGGGTGAGGCCGCGACGACGACCACCACGGGGTAGGCCGCGGCGTGCCCCATCTCGACCAGCAGCGGGGAGTCCACGACCACTGGACCCTCGTGCTCCGCGTGCGCGGCGATGCGCCGTCCCATCTCCTCGGTGATGCGGGGATGGGTGATGGCGTTCAGGTCCGCCCGTGCCTCGTCGTCGGCGAAGACGATGGCGCCCAGCGCCGGACGGTCCAGCGTCCCGTCGGGCAGCAGGATGTCGGCACCGAAGCGCTCGGCGATCTCGGCCAGCGCCGGTCGCCCCGGCTCGACGACGACCCGTGCGACCACGTCCGCATCGATGACCGGGATGCCGTGCTCGTCGGCCAGCATGCGCGACACCGCCGACTTGCCTGATGCGATCCCACCGGTGAGGCCCACGAGCAACATGGCGGGAAGCCTAGCGGTCGTCCGGTCGCAGAACGCGACAGGGCCGCCCGGAACGGGCGGCCCTGTCGTCGAGTGCGGGTCTGCTACTCGGTGGTCTCCTCGGCGGGGGTCTCCTCAGCCGGGGTCTCCTCGGCCGGGGCGTCGGCCTCGGC